>JANOGE010000160.1:0-13479 GCA_031414035.1 Chitinophagaceae bacterium
GAACCACAGTCATTAGTAGCCGTAATGGTATAATTAGCGGCAGTGGTTGCAGTAGTTGGTGTTCCGCTGATAACACCTGTGGCCGGATTTATGCTTAGCCCTGCAGGAAGCGAACTTGCAGAATAGGTAATGGTACCTGAACCACTGACAGTGGGTGTATTATCAATTATAGCTACGTTAACGCAATAAGTTGCCGGATTAGTTGAATAGGAAAGTCCGGATGGCGCTGTACAACTTTCTCCTATTGCAAATTCACTGAAACTTGTCAGTCCTGTACATTGTGTGGTTGTGGCAGTTCTAGTTCCGTCTGTTGTAGCGGTCCATGTTGCTCCATTTAATTTTCTTACAACAAAGTTTGCCGTATTGGCACCACCCTGTATATCGCCTGCAACAAATGTAAACGTAGGACTGTAAGAAGTAAAGCCTGCCACTGAAGTATTATTGACCACCCATCTCCTGTTCAGGTATTTGGTATCGCTTAATCCTGCACCAGCAGGTAATGAGCCTGAAGCCGGAGCTATAGCAGAAGTAGATGCTTCAAGATAACCTGAACCGGAAGTAGTACCCACAAAGGCAACTGACACCGGTGTATAACTGATGGCATCTCCAATATCGTATCCAACGGTTGGCGCTGCGCTGTTGGTAACATACCTCCGCAGGTTTCCGTATATATATTTCCCGGCACCGGCACCAGTAACTGTTCCGGAGTTGTTGGCACTTCCTATTATCAGCTTATTGGCATTGGTGGTTATCTTACCAGCAGTAAAGGTCAGCGTTCCGGTTACTGTTGCATCTACGTTTGAACCGAGTGCAAGGCCGTTACTATTATTAAGTGTTAAGCTATTGAAGGTGGTTGCGGCAGTGCCGAGGATACTTTGGGCTGGTGTACCATTGAAAGTAACAGTGGTAGTTCCTGGGGTAAAAGTTGCTCCATTGTTTGTCCAATTGCCTTTTACTGCAATAGTTGGAACACCTGAACCTGTCATAGGCTGAAAAGTTCCCCCATTCAATATTACATTCCCATTAACGGTTAATGAAGGTGCACCAGTTCCTGTAGATAAATTAAATACCCCGGCATCTATTTGCAGGTTTCCTCCAACTACTAATGCTGGGGAAGTGCCTGCTGCTATTCTGTATGAACCACTACCTGCATTTTTAATATACAGATCTCCTTGAACAGTGGTTAAATTTCCGCCAGCTGAATTACTTCCAGATACAACGTTAATAATTAAATTTCCAAAAGAAGTTCCTGCTACAGAGGGGAAGGCCCCGCCTGCTGCTGTTGCCCACTCATAAGTACTTGTTGCATCAAAAACTTTCGTTGTTCCCGGAACTACTGTACCAGTTGTTTGGATATATTTTCCGCCTCCGTTAATATTGAAGGTAGTAACAGTAGGAGCAGTTGTGCCGGTTACTGCGGATCCATTCGATATGGTAAGGGTTCTAAAGGTTGTTACAGCACCACTAATAGATTGCGTTGTACCATTAAATGTTACTGAAGTTCCTGTAGCGGTTGTGAAAGTTCCGTTATTGATCCAATTGCCACTAACACTTAAACCAGCGGTACCACTCATAGTTAATGTAGAACCGGTATTGATTGTAATGTTCTGACAAACAGCTGTAGCAGATATCGTAGGTGCAAACAGTGTTCCGCTGGGAATAACAACATCGGTTGTAGAAGTAGGAACAGCACTGCCGCACCAGTTAGTAGCCGTATTCCAATCAATACTGACATTACCTAGCCAGGTGCCTGTTGTACAGGTACCTGTAACAACGTTTAAAACACCGGTTACATTGGCAAAATAAGCTGGTAAAATATAGGTTGCCCCTGATGTGGTACCACCGTAAGATCCCAAAGGCTGGGTAATAGTACCAAAAATCAGTGCGTTGGCTGAATGTGTAAAAGTGCCCAGGTTGGCTGATGCCGTACCGCTGAAGGTAAGTGTCGCATTTACCGTAGTTGCATTGCCAAATGTTTTTGCTCCACTATTCGAAAGTGTTAAATTATTAAAAACAGTAACGGTAGTACCGCCGATCGACTGGGCAGTACCGCTTAAATTCACTATTCCGCTGTTATGAGTAAACGTGCTGTTGTTACTGAAATTACCAGCCAGGCTCAATGTACCTGAAGTTGATATTAATGTACCACCGGTTGCCGTAATGGTCAAGCTGCTTAAACTTACTGCGGCAGCACCAAAGCTTAATGTGCCTGCGCCTTCTTTTGTAAAATTACGTGTAGAATTACTGATGGTACCACCGATGGTAAGTGTGTTAGCACTTACGGTTACCTGGCGGTTTGCATTAATTGATGTTGCTCCTGTTCCCAGGTTCAGGTCACGCCCTGCGGAACCGGCATAAGTAAAATCGCCGTTTAATGCCAATGGATAATTAAGTGTGGTTATGTTACCGGCAGAGGTATTGTCGATTGTTCCTCCAGATATCGTAAATGTTCCTGCAACCGTGCCGAGTGCCTGTGCATTATTGATATTCAACGTACCGGCAGTAAGTGTCGTTCCGCCTGTATGTGTATTAGCTCCCGAAAGTGTCCAGGTACCGGCGCCGTTTTTAGTGACCAACCCTGCTCCAGTAGCTATAATGCCTGATTCAATTCCGTTACCGGTACCGGTCAAAACCAAATCGTCAGCGGTTCCTGTTACACCACCTGTTAAGGTTATCGTTCCGGAACCTGATGCATCTATTGTTGGTCCATTTGTATTTATATTAATAATACGGTTTGATGAATGGCCTGAACCTGTATATTTTAAAACGCTTGAAGCAGCTAATACATCAATTACTGCATTTGCACCAGTTGGGGCACCCAAAGCACAATTAACGCCTGCATCCTCCAGGCTGTTAATGGATATCGTACCTGCACTTATTGTTGTTTTCCCGGTATAAGTATTCAACCCGGAAAGGGTTAATGTACCGCTGCCGGATTTCGTAAGCGCAACAGAAGTGGCGGTTCCATCACTGATCACACCGCTGTATACTGCCGGACTTGTGGTTCCGTTAACTGCTAAAATTCTTGCACCTGCTGTTCCTGATGAATTTGTAATATTCGATGAGCCGGTGAGGCCCGCAACTGTAAGGTTAAAATTAGCCATGTCTAACGTGCCGCTGGTCATGGTAAGTAACCCAGAAATGGTGGTAGCTGCACTAAGTGATACTCCTGCACTATTGTTGATGGTTAAATTAGTTGGTACGTTATCTGTAAGTCCGTTTCCTGTTGACTGTGCCAATGTTCCATTATATTCATAAGAAGCCCCGGTTGTATAATTACGTACAAATGTTTGAATTGCCCCTGTAAGACCGGACGTAGTTATGCCTGCTGTATTACCGATGCGGAGGTTTCCAGTTGCACTCAAAGTAAAAGTAGCCTGGTCAGTAATTTCATTTATTAAACCGGCAGGTGAAATGGTTAAATCGCCTGAATTAGTAAATACTTCATTTGTTGTTCCGGTATTTAATGTAACTGTCCCATCAATGGTTCCGGTGGAGGTACCGGAAAGTGTAAAGCTCAGCCTGGTAGCATCAAGTCCCACACCCAATGTCAGGGTTTTACCAGCAGATACAGAAAAAGATCCTGTTACAGTTAATGTGGTTGCACCACCTGAAAGGGAACAATTACCACTTATTAAAAAGCTGGCTAAGCTTATATTAGGCACTGCAGTTATTGCTGCAGACTGGTCACTGTTAATGATGACTATATCACCTGCTACCGGCGTACCATTATCCCAATTTCCAGCTGTTGTCCATATACCTCCTGTTGTTGGTGTCCATGTTGTTGTCTTGGCAAACGCAACGCTTACAAAAAACAAATTCACCATCACAAACACAATGGTCATTATACGGTACTTACTAAAGATTGTTCTAATACTCATTTTTTTTGTAGTCAGGTTAAGGGCTGTTACCGAAGGAACAGGCTCAGGTTGAGCAGCACTAAAGGGTATTAATTTTGCCGAAAATTTTTGCTTGCGTTTAAAAAGCGAAAAAGATGTGATGCCCGGCATTACATCTTTTTTTACAGGTAAAATATTTTTATGGTTAACTACAGTAGTTGCCACTGTAGTTTTTTTTGTTTGCATCATCTTGCTTGTGTAAACAAGTATTGCATTGCTCTTTTGCACAGGTGCCAGGCAGGATGTTATTTTCTTTACAATGCCAGGTAAAAAAATATTCATAAACGGGTCATTTAAGGTTTTAGCAAGCCGGTTCTCATTACAGTTATGTATTGGATAAGGGGTTTTAAAAGTCTTTGTTAAGGAAGTTTGGATGCCTGAATATTGCTTTATTTTTTACCGGTTTTTTATTACCGTTAAATTCAATAAATAAAAAAATCAGCTTTTTGCCTTTTCGCAAAAAACAGAAACAGCCTGTAACTAAAATTTTAAAACAGGACCTGGATGGTTTTATCAACTAAGGGGTATTACGTCAACCCGGTAAATGGCTGATTAATTTTACATGGATAGAGAATAAGCACTACTAGTTTCAGTTTGTCATAAAAATCAGGGGTAATGTATTTTTATTGACAGGCAGTAAAATTACTTTTTCTTTTTACATAATCAAACTTAATATGGATATTTCTACGTTACCCCTGTTTTATGAAAGCCCTGTAAAATGATGCTAACCCCTGTAAATCAGGCATAATGAGGCGGTATTAAATGAAAATTCTCCCTGACTTCTCAATAAAAAAACATGGCCACAATGCGACCTTTTATGAAAATACGGCACTTTTCGCACATTCACACTCACTTTCACCTGTTGTATCGGCCCATTTTGAAACCTTGCATAATACTCAACCCCTATAATTTATAGAATTAAACCCAAGCCGGTATTTTTTGTCGAAATGAATTGTTTCCACAATGTATCTGGGTCTGAATCCTGAAAATCAACCGGGTAAAATTTCCAAAGCTTACTAATTTAAACTAAATTTATAAATCTAACCTGTATCATGAAATCAATATTCCTTTCTTTACTGATTATTTTGCTTACCGGATTAGTTACCGGTTGTAAAAAATCTGAACCAACTGCCCCTCAGGTGCCTGATCCATGCAATGGAGTAACCATTTTACCCTTAGCCGGAAAAACACATACGATTACCGGCCAGTCGCTTGGTTCTATTACTGTTACTTCACCAATTGGCTCTGGATATACATACAATATTGGTGGTACTCCCCAGGGGTCAACTAATTTTTTTAACCTGGCTGCCGGCAATTATACCCTTACGGCAAAAAATAAAGATAATTGCACAGGCACGGTAACCATAACCATTAACGGCTATGGCCCTAAATTTTTTACAGTAAGAACAATTGTTAACGGCTATTGCGGACCCTGCCACCTGAATGGCGCAGTAAGTGGCAGTAAAAATTTTGATCAGGATAACGATATAGTAAATTCCTGGGACAGGATTAAAATAAGAACTGTGGATGGCAACCCTACATTTATGCCGGAAGGCGGACAGTTAACCGCACAGGATAAACAAAAGATCGTTGATTGGGTAAATGCCGGACATAGAATTACAGATTAATAAACAAGAACTTTATAATAAACATTGTTTATCTAACCTTCAGCATTGGCCTTACCTGTTGTGTAGCACCATTTTGAAAACGGGCATAATACACTCCATTTGGTAAATGCGATGCGTCAAATGGGATAGTATCGGTGGTTGCAGTTAAATAATCCTTCTCTAATAAGTTTATAATAAGCCGGCCGGCAGTATCTATTATTTGAATTAAAGTGTGCCCGCCAGCAGTACTGAACTTTATAGTTGTATTGCTGCTAAACGGATTGGGCGAATTGGTAATAACTGTAACGCCTGACGTGCTTGGAGGTGTGGTAGTAACACAAACACCATCCTTTATTAATGGTAAGCTCTGCAATTGGCTATTTACATTTGGCGGAAATAATCCTGCTACTGTTTCTTTTGGAAGACAGAACCACTTTTCCAGTAGTGTTGAATAAATGCTTCTGAAATCATACTGCATGGGTATATTGTCATTCACATTTACTACAGCCGGTATAGCTGGGTTATCTCCAAGTATCCCTCCCAGTACAGGTTTACCAAACACAAACAACGGTGCTGCTGCTCCATGATCGGTACCAATACTGCTGTTACTTTTTATCCTGCGGCCAAATTCGCTGAATGTCATACCAACCACCCTGTCTTCAATAGTTAAATAAACCAGGTCATCCTGAAATGCTTTTATAGCATCACTCACTCTTCCTAATAAAGTGGCATGTGTACCAACGGTAGTATCAGTAGCGGTAGTTTGTAAACTATGATTATCAAATCCTCCAAAGCTAACCATATATACCCTGGTTTTTAAGCCTCCTTTAATTAAGCGGGCAACAATCTTCAATTGATCAGCAAGGGAATTATTTGCAGGATACGGATTTTGTATTGTTACCCTGGCGGCGGCGGCGGTTATAATTCCTGCATATTGTTGTGTTTGCTTTGCTACAGTACGGATAAAACTTAATTCTTTACCGGCTTTTGTTGCAGGTACAGGGTCGCTGGTACCATTTATTAATTGGTAAAAATTAGTAGCACTGGTAATACTCATAGCCATATTCACACTTGGGCCCTGGGTTGTTAAGGAAGCAGTAGAACCAATTTGTATGGCCAGTGGATCTGTCACCGTTGCATTAGGATATCCATTCGGAAAATTTGGATATTCATAATTCAGGTACCGTCCTGCCCAGCCGGTATATACTTCCTGGTTACTGTTACTTCCTGTCATCCAGATATCGGTTGCTCTGAAATGAGAAAAATTGGGTTGGGGATAACCAACAGCCTGAATAATTTTTAATTTGGTATCATTATATAAACTCTGCAAACCTGTCATACTGGGATGGAGGCCTGTATTGGTATAGCCATTTAAACCTAAAATTCTGTTTTGTGGAATGGCAATATTAGCACGGGCTGCATTATACTGGCTATATGTACTTACGGGAATCACCATATTTAATCCATCATTCCCTCCCGATAACTGGATAACCACTAATACATGGTCGGTATCTGTTCCTCCGCCCATTAATGCCTGCACTAATGGGGAATTTGCATCTAAAGCCTTTACAGCGTAACCACTTATTAAAGCGGGTAAGGTAACGGCCATTGATTTTCCTAAAAATTCTCTGCGTTTCATTTGAATTTTTTTAAAACAGAATTAGTTAATTAATCAACTCAATTGATATTCACTTAAATTCATTATATACCGGAACAGGTCTTTTAACCTTGTATTTACAATATTAAAATTGGCTGTTGTAGGGCTGGCAATATAAGCGTTCCATGCATTGGTCCAGTAATAATCATATAACTGGTTACTTAGCAGCATTTGTATTTTCATCTGATCTTTTACCTGCGGTGATAAATTTATTCTGTACAGATACTTTAATGCATCATTTATTAAATCGTTGGGGTTGCCGGGATTTGACAGTGTTTTTGCATATTCAACAAAATCAAACTGCATCCTGAAACCATTTCTTGAATATCCGGTATTGGTCATTATATCTGTATACTGATTTCTTTTTGGTAAAGAATCGGTGGTGATCCAGATCTCATGAAAGGAGGGTTCCTGGTAATACGCCGGCATTCCTGCCACATTTGGAGGATCGTGAAGGTTAAGCCCCTGGACATTCATAAAAGAGTACAGCGTATTCCAGTGACCATAACTGGTATCCCAGTCGGTTAACACCGGCATTTTTACTTTATACTCTCTCATCGCTCCAATTACAATATCTGCAGGAGTTTTAATGATACATCCCTGGTTCAGTACATCAAAAAAATGTTCACTTTCAAATAAAGCAGTTAAAACAGGTTTGATATTATAGCTATTGTTACGGAAAATATCTGCCAGGGGTGTTATAACATTTGCCTCTGTAGCGGAATCAATTTCGTAATAAACAAACCACCGGTAAAACTTTCTTACAATAAATTTGGCCACTTCATTCTGGGCAAAGATCATATTCATTAAATCATTCAATTCCAGATCACCGGCTGTAGCACCGGTTCTTCCGGTAATAATAGTGTTGTTATAAAATGCAGAAAAGGTTTTGTTGGCCGTACTATGTCGTGAAGAATTAAAAACAGTTTGATAAGTAGTGCCATTAATCTGCCATCCGGTTAATACTTTAGCGGCTTCTTTTACATCCTGCTCTGTGTATTTGCTATCCGGTCCTTTACCTAAAGTAAATAATTCCTGTAATTCCCTTCCATAGTTTTCATCCGGCGCAGCAGCTGTGTTTAAGTATCCATTTAAATAACGCAGCATGGCAATATCAACCGTAATATCCCTTACCATTTGTTTAAAATTACCCATACAATTTTGCCTGATGGTCGTATGCTGTTTATAAACCCAGTTGGCGTTTCCTACATCATTGGATTCATTTCCAAAATGATCAATCCACATCAGCATCATTTTCTCTCTTATACTTCTATCCTGGTTTACCATTACCCCGGTCCACCATTTTTTATACGATGCCCGTCGCTGGCTTTGTACTGTGCCGTCGTTGTTGATATCATTAACCCATGTTGTTCCCTGGGCAATGTTTGTATCAGGTAATGTTGCATTAGCTGATGTAGCGTATTCCTTTACCGGAGGCGAAGGGTTCATGGCTGATGGGTTTATCAGCTCTGCAACGGCCTGGCTCATAGTTAGGGTAACAAAATAATCAACAACCGCTTTTGGGGCCCCAAACATAGTCCGCTTCAACAAATGAATCACTTCATTAGCCGTCCATGGGCCTGTATATGGGTTGATGCCGCTAAATGTTCTTGCAGACGAAGCAGATCCACTTGTTTCCGGATTTACAGCAGTAGTTTTTTTAGTCTTTGCGGCTGTAAGAAAGTCTCTTCTGTCCATAGCAGTATTTTTGGATGATGAGGTTATAAATAAATAGTTACGACTATACTTGTTTATTAAAGTTTAATTAGGTGGGTGTTTTTTCTATTGGATTACCTGCTTTGCTATAACGCTGCCCTGGTGTTTTTTATTTTGTTGTCTTAAAGGTAGATATATTACTCTATATTTTCTATTATTCCTGCAATACCCTGGCCGCCTCCAACACAGGCAGTCACAATGCCGTATTTCTTATTCAGCCTTTTCATATCATTCACTAATTGAATGGTTAGTTTACAACCTGTACATCCCAATGGATGTCCCAATGCAATAGCCCCACCGTTGATGTTTACCACATCAGGATTTAATTCCAGCGTTCTTATAACTGCCAGTGCCTGTGATGCGAATGCTTCATTTAATTCAAAGAGGTCGATTTGAGAAAGGGTCATGCCTGCCTGTTTTAAAACTTTTGGTACAGCTTCAACCGGGCCAATACCCATAATTCGCGGATGTACACCGGCACTGGCACAATTCACCAAACGGGCAATGGGTTTTAAGCCCAGTTCGTTTATCATCTTCTCACTCATTACTATTACAAAAGCAGCGCCATCACTCGTTTGAGAGGAATTACCAGCCGTAACAGATCCGCCCAAGGCAAATGCCGGTTTTAATTTTGCCAATCCTTCGGGTGATGTTTCCGCTCTTACACCTTCATCCGTATCAACAATATAATCCCGCTTTTGCTTTTTTCCATTGCCATCTAAGTAAACCTCATTCACCGTTATGGGTAAAATACCTGATTTAAAATATCCTTCCTTAATCGCTTTACCTGCCTTTAAATGGCTGTTGTAACTAAATGTATCCTGGTCTTCCCGGCTTACTTTATATTCTTTGGCAACGGCTTCGGCAGTAAGGCCCATGCCTAAATAATAATCAGGTTCTGTTTCAGCAATAGCATAAGACGGTACTGTTTTCCAGCCTGCCGTTGGCACCATACTCATACTTTCAGTTCCACCGGCAATAATACATTCAGCCATACCGGTTCTGATCTTTGCTGTTGCCATAGCAATACTTTCCAATCCGCTGGCGCAATAACGGTTTATAGTAATGCCCGGTGCATGAATACCCACGGCCCTTGCTGAGATCATTCTGCCCACCTGTAAACCCTGCTCCGCCTCGGGTACAGCATTGCCTACTATAACATCATCCACTCTTTTTACATCCAGTTGTGGCACCGTTGCCAACAAACCCTTAATTACGTCTACCGCAAGGTCATCCGGCCTGGTAAAACGAAATCCGCCTTTTTTACTTTTCGCAATGGCGGTTCGGTATCCTGCTACTATGTATGCTTCCTGCATGGTAAAAATATTTGTTGTTTGTAGTTTATTGTTTGTAGTTAGGCAACCTGCGTTTATGAGATCCAACCACAAACTACAAACCCCAAACTATAAACCAGTTTAGTTGTTTATGCAACTTTATAGACCAAAGTTATAATTTCTCCCTGAAAACAAAAAACTGATTACAGTCCTGTACATTTGCGCCAAATGTATAAACTGTTACGTACTGTTTTGTTTCTCTTTGATCCCGAATGGGTTCATTATTTTTCGATGAATGGATTGAGGATGATGTGTAAGATTGGGATTTTTAAGAAGATACTTTCGGCAAGCTTCAAGCCTCAAGGTGGCAAACCTTATGAATTCTTAAAACTTCAGTTCTCAAACAGAGTTGGTTTAGGGGCAGGCTTTGATAAAAATGCTAAATACCTGAACGAATTGGAAGCCCTTGGTTTTGGTTTTGTAGAAATTGGCACCGTAACTCCCTTACCACAGCCAGGCAATGATAAACCAAGATTGTTTCGTTTGCCAAAAGATAAGGCCCTCATCAACCGTATGGGTTTTAATAATGATGGGGTTGAAGTTGTTGTTAAAAGATTACAAGCCTGGAGGCTAAAAGCCATACAACGAGAAATGAGAAACCCACAGGGTTCTGCAAACGGGGAACGACTTATCATCGGCGGGAATATTGGGAAAAACAAGGTTACACCAAACGAAGATGCCTGGAAAGATTACGAAACCTGTTTTATTGCATTGCATGATCATGTAGATTATTTTGTGGTGAATGTAAGCAGCCCCAACACACCCGGGTTAAGGGAATTACAGGAGAAAGATTCACTGAAAAAGATTCTTACTAATCTGCAAAACCTAAACTCTAAACTTCTAAACCTTAAACCAATTCTTTTAAAAATAGCTCCTGAACTTACCAATGAACAACTGGATGACCTGATTGCAGTAGCCTTAGAAATAAAATTAGATGGACTTGTTGCATCAAACACCACCATCAGCCGACACAGGCTCCTGACTCCAGACTCACGGCTTACAACTATTGGTGCTGGCGGATTAAGTGGATTGCCACTGAAACAAAGAAGCACCGATATGGTAAAATATATTAATCAAAAGACCGGCGGACAAATACCCATTATTGCAAGTGGCGGTATATTTACCGGGGCAGATGCAAAAGAAAAGTTAGATGCAGGTGCATCATTGGTACAGGTTTGGACCGGCTTTATTTATGAGGGGCCCGGGATAGTTAAGAAAATTTGTAAAAAAATAAGCAATTGGCAATTGGCAACGGGCAATTGCCTATTGCACATTGCCTGTTGCCAATTCTAAAATTTATGGAATATTTATTTACATCAGAAAGTATTATCAGTTTTTTTATCCTGGTTGTACTGGAAGTAGTGCTGGGGATTGACAATGTGATTTTTGTCAGCATTATCCTGAACCGTTTAGATAAAGAAAAAGACCAGAAAAAAGCCCGGCGTTTGTGGATGATCACCGGCATCATATCAAGAAGCCTGCTTTTATTGGGTTTAGGCTGGTTACTCTCTCAAAAAGGTAAAGCAGTATTTACCATCTTTGATAAAGGCTTTGACCTGGCCAGTATCGTAATGCTTGCCGGAGGCCTGTTTCTTATTTATAAATCAGTCATGGAGATACACCACAAACTGGAAGGTGAAGACCCAAGTGTATTAGATCAAAAGCATAAAAAAATAACCCTGGCAAATGCCATCGGGCAAATTATATTGATCGATGCGGTTTTTTCTTTCGACAGTATCATCACTGCTGGTGGTACCGCAAAATATGTGGAGATCATGATCGCTGCGGTTGTAATTGCCATGACGATCATGTTTTTATTCAGTCCGGCTATTTCTGCTTTCATTCATAAACACCCCACATTAAAAATGCTGGCGCTTTCATTCCTGGTGATGATCGGTTTAAGTTTAATTATTGAAGGCTGGGACAGCGAAGCGGCACATCAGCTGAACCTGAAAAACTATATTTATTTCGGCATGGCTTTTTCTTTTGGTGTAGAAATGTTGAATATGGTAATGCGGAATAGAATGAAGAAAAACAGGGTGGTTGAATTAAATGAGCCAATACTTAAAGAAGAAGATTATTCAGATGAGGCGAAGTAAGCTGGAAGCAACTATTCCGGCAGTCTCTGTCCTTAATCTTGTTTCCCCAAGGCTAACTGCATTAAAATGATGTTGTAAAGCAGTATCAATTTCTGCTTTTGTAAAATCACCTTCGGGTCCGATCAATATAATTTTAGAAGTTAAGGACTCATTATTAAGATCTGATAAACTTCGCCTGGCATCATCTACACAATGTGCAATAAATTTTTGCCGATATTCATCCAACTTTGGCAAAGTTTTGGAACTTTGCCAAAGTTTTTCATATTGAACAGGCTCATGCAAAACAGGCCGCCAACACTGCTGGCTTTGCAGCATGGCACTTACCAGTATACTTTTCATCCGCTCAAACTTAAAAGCCATTTTTTCGGTACGGCTGCAAACAAGCGGTATAATTTCTGTAACCCCGATCTCCGTTGCTTTTTCTAAAAACCATTCAAAGCGGGTATTATTTTTTAAGAGGGAGATAGCAATGGTAACGTTGTTTGTTGGCCGTAGCTGGTTAGTCGTTTTTAAAACTTTAACTGCACACTTTTTTCTGTTGTTGTCAGTTATTTCGGCAATAAATAAATTTCCTTTCCCATTTGTAAGTTGCAATTGCTCACCATTCTGCATACGCAACACCTGTACAATATGCTTGCTGGCAGCTTCATCCAGGATGACATCGGCACTTGTTGCAACTAAATCTTCTTTATAAAAAAATGGTAATGGCATAAATAAAAAAGGAATGAAAAATCAAATTTAATTCTTCATTCCAGATAATTTTTTATAAAAATTGCACTTCGCTTATATTGTCCAGTTCCCTCTCCTTTGGAGTTCCTTGCAAAGGAAAGAGCGTAGCTCGTTGAGGTGAGGCCCTTAAAAAGGCGCATCCTCATCAAACTCCCCGTCATTCATTTTGCTTCCTTTCTGGATATACAGTTTTGCACCATCACCCTCTTCACCCTTAACCGGTTTCCATTTTCCACCGGGTGAACCGGCTGCAAAATCTCCCCCGCTTTCTTCTTCAATAAATTTCTGGATATGTAATAATGCTTTCAGTTTTACCGTATCCAAACTTCCATTACGATGTTTGGCTATTTTTAAAAAAGTTTCTCCTTTATTACTTTCACCAAATTCGTTGGCGGTAATATCATAATACTCGGGGCGGTACATAAACATGACCAGGTC
>JANOGE010000161.1:0-3318 GCA_031414035.1 Chitinophagaceae bacterium
AAACAGGAAATTATAAATACGGCAATATATTTCATACTTTTTTTTTAACTCTGCAAAAGTAAGGAGAAAGGAATAAATAGCACCATAAAGTGGAAGCTGTGCATCTGCCTGCCATGCATGTTTCCATGCAAGCCCGGCAGGGCATAGTAGTGAACCGGTTTGTGTAGCCGCTTGTGTATGAGAAATAATTACATTGTCAAGGTCAAAGCTTCTTGATGCAGATGGCCATACCATGTATAAGGCAAACTTTGTACTATTAGCTTTACATAAATTGGCAAGTCTTGTGGCATAATCTAACAGCAAAACCTGTGAGGCTGGCAGAGCTGAAGGTCCCTGTTGTGCTAATACATAATCATACTTTTTACTTTCAATTTCCTGCTGAACCTTGCCATCATTCCAATGGTCTTCGAATGAATAGTCAGGCAATAAAACTTCTGAATAGGTAATGGTAACATTATCCTGCATACCAAGTTCTTTTACAATAGCGGGAAGATTATTGGTGTAGGTAAGGCTGTTGCCTACAAATAAAATTCGTATGGTACTTTGTCCCTTATCCGATGAAGCCTTTAAGCAATTAGTGAACGACAGGAATAAAATGATTATATATTGTAGCATCGTGTTAGATTATTTATTAAAAAATATTTTTTCGTTTTTGTCAAAAACTGTTTGTTTAATAATACGTTTACATCGTATTCCAACTCATCTTCCATAGCAATTCTATCCGTCCAGTATCCTTTTTTTATAATTCTCACATCGGTTGAAGCCCCATAGCTTCCCGCCTTATATTCAAATTCGTTGGGCCGTCAACCGGCCAAAGCTCAAGCTTATTTGTATTTTCATTCAGGTACGATTGTGTGCCATAGATTTGATTTTTGCCCTGGTTCTTCAGCACCCTGTCTTCCAGGTATGCCAGCTCTGTTTTTAATGCCTTACCATTATTAACGGCTTCTCTCATAATAAGAAGATATTTTTCCTGAATCCCTACATCGTTATCTGCATGCTGAATTACCAACCATAGCGTAGAATTTGCTTTGCTGCCTACTTCGTTAACACTTAACCATCCATATTTATCTATTATAGAAACAACTGCAATCAGGTTTACAGAATCATTATACATCCCAATTTTAAGTAAGGCTTTAAACTCATCAGATGGTTCTGTTCCATAAGGCCTTCTTACTGCATCCAACTTTGTGCGATGTTGCTGGTCTTTTTCCCGGATAGCGAGCAGAATTTTTGATAAACTATCATTATATATTTCATTGTTGGGATTAATAATATACAGCAAATTTGTCCATCGGCTATCAGTATGTAATTTTTTAAAATATTTATCTGTCGTTAGCAGGTGTAATTCCAGCAATTTTGTTTTATCCGCCAGTTTAAATAGTTGAAAAAAAGCTGAGTCAATATTGCCGCAGGAAACCCAAGCCTTTGCAGCTTTGTATCTGTCGGGTGCATAACCCTTACCACCCAAGGCAGTAAATGCTGCTGAATAAGCTGCTGATGATTTGCAATATTCATTTGTTTCAAAGAATGTGTTTGCAGACCTTATCAAAGAGTCATAGCCCTGTCCTTTAACTGAAGTAGTTAGAAGAATTGATACCAATATAAATGTTTGTTTTTTCATATAATACAGGTATTCATTTCTACCATTTAAAATTAAAGATACCTGGTTAACTACAAGCTCTTTCCTAACATTATAAGCGTGTATGTTATAATGCGTTTATCGCTTTATTCAAATCACTTTTTACGGCAATTATATCTACAGAATATCTTTTCTTTAAGATGCGGTTGCCCAACGGCAGATGGTAGATAGCACCTGAATTTACCAATACCTGGAGTAAAGCAACTTAACGAAATATAAATTGTGACGAAAAATAGATGAACAACGAGAACTGTAGACGATCGTATGCAAAAGTATTTCTGAATACTGACTAAGATATTGTTTTTAATCAATAAAACTATTACCACTTAATAAAGCTGAAAACCACTGCTTAAAATTAATTTTATCTGAAAGGTTTTCGCAAATGCTTATTTCCTTTTCTTTTAATTACGATCATTCCAATATCGGGCCTTTTGGTGACACTAAACCGGGGGTATGTAAAAAATATGGAATCTTCCACATCAAAATCAACATCATTCAGATGTATATTCAATTTTTCAACAAACATATCAATGCCTTCGTTATACATGCCAGAAAATGCACGGTACTTAATATTACTCTCAATGATTTCAAATTTCAGATAACTCATCGCACCTTCCAAAGTGGTAATCACATCATCTGTATTTAAGTATGCAACAACAATATATTTCATGCTAAATTTTTATACATAAATGGTTGAGGTTTTGCAACCCCAACCATAATGAAAAAAAACAAAACCATTCTGTAATTTTAGCCTTCTTCTATATTACAGTCATATTGTATTAATCCAATGCTATCCAATAATAATTATGGAGTTGGTTTTCCATCCGGATCAACGACAATGCCATAATCACTCGTCGCAGTGCCTTTGCCTGCTTTTGCACCATTAGGATCAATACAAGTTCCGATCTTACTGGTCCTTGCAGATGGTTTGCCGCTGGGGTCCAAACCTTTACCGCTTTTAGTTGCAATGGCTACAGGCCTACCATTGCCATCAATCTGAATACCGATATTGTCAGTAGCCGCATCAGGTTTTCCACTTGGATCTAAACTTGTACCACTGGTGACTGAGGTAGCGACCGGCTTACCATTGCCATCAATCTGAATACCGATGTCGTTTTCTTTTTTGCAGGCTACCAAAACCATTGCAGAGAGAAAAAGTGCGAAAGAGATTTTACTTTTCATAAACATAAATTTATGTGTGATATAATATTAGTTGGTTCAATGACAATGAAACTGCCTAAAAAGCTGGATAAGATTTTCATTAAATAGAGGAACTCTTGATATAATAGAGTAACAGCAGAAAGTAATTTATTAAAAGCATAAAGTTTGTAAAAGAACTGGCTGAAAACTTAAGAATCATAGCTTATTTTAAAATTGATTTATTGCAGATTATTTAATATTAATATGGCTAAAATTACCTCGTAAGGTTTTCAGTAAAATCAATAATTACATGGCAAATTCGGGATTTAATTTTATGATGATCATGAATTCCGAATCACTCCCTTTTAAGTCGAAATAATTGAAGAATTTGAGATAATTGCTAAAAAACAAAAACTATAATCCAAATGATTATAGTTTTTAATGAAATTCCACAGAGGAAGAGTGGAGCTGCAGGGAATCGAACCCTGGTCCAAACATATTCGCCGTAAGCTTTCTACATGTTTATTTATGCATTG
>JANOGE010000162.1:0-9128 GCA_031414035.1 Chitinophagaceae bacterium
GGCAGAAGCGCTGCTGCTGCAGCAAAATTGAGAAAATCCGGTTACGAAAATGTGTATGAACTTAAAGGTGGTACCCTTGCCTGGAGGGCCGCCAATAAACCGCTTGAAGGCAACAGCATTGAAAAGCAGATGAGCCTGGAAGAATTCAATACAGCCATTAACAGTTCAAAATTCGTATTAGTTGATTTTGGAGCGGAATGGTGCCCGCCCTGTAAAAAAATGGAACCGGTCTTAAAAAGCCTGGTAGCCAATAATGCCGGAAAATTCACTTTAGTAAAAGTAGATGGGGGCAGGGACCAGGATATTTTAACGGAATATAAAGTCACCGCCCTGCCTGTATTTATTGTTTTTAAAGAGGGAAAAGCCGTTTGGCGCAGGGAGGGTATGGCTGAAGAAAAAGAACTGGCCGGACTATTCAATTAGATCAGTCCTGTGTGGTCTCCTTTATAAAATCACTCACTAAATAACTGATCAGTTTGCCCGTTGACTCATTTTTTCTTCCGTCGGCTAACTGAGCAGCGCCTTCGCTGATATGCAGGTAAGCCACTTTTGCATCCTGTGCGGTAAAGGTTATAAATTTCCTGGCTTGTAAGGTTGTTATTCCGCTTGGTGTAAGGGCACTGCTTAATACATTCTCTACACAATCCAGGTCAATCTCAATACCGGTAAATGTATCTTCGGTAAAGCCGGTAGCATGTGCCACAGCCTGGATAAAATTCTTCCGTTCATGAATAAATATGTCCTCGTAACTGATATAATCCAAAAAAGGGTTTCTGTGAATATCCATTAATACGTTCTGTGTAATATAATTTTCATGCAGACCCACCATACAGTATTTGCCCAGTTACCCATCTTCTTCCGCATACCTGAAACCATTACCGCTGTGCCGGCCTTCGGCCACATTATAATCGGCATGGGCATCAAGGTTTATGCAATTGATCTGTGCCAGTGGTATCACTTCCGCTTTATGCAGCCCTTTGGCAACACCTTTAATGATGGGATAGGAATTATTATGTCCGCCACCCACAATGATGGGTATCTTTTTACAGGATGCGATCACTTTAAGCAGGTTCTCTACTTCTTCATCTACTATGTTCAACGCATGGCGGTAGGCATTTATCTTTTCCTCGGGGTTATACGCATTATTCTCGATTAAAAATTTAATATCGCCAAAATCAAAAAGCCCCAGCATCAGAATATTTTCCCCCGATAAATAATCGTTGCTCTGGATGTTTACGAAGGAAGAAAGAAAGGAGAGCCAGGCGGTATCTGTGCCGCCGATGCCATAGTTAGCCTTAACACCAAAATCTTCCGGTATGCCCAGCAAAACATATTTTGCATCAGATTCCTGTATAACCCCCGGCCAGTCGCTTTCTTTTTTTACAAACTGTAAACGTTCACCCAGCCGGGTTTCAAAACGGCGGACCCTTGTAAGCGATAAAATATCTTCTTTGGAATAAAACTTAAAATGTTTCATTAATGGAAGTTAGGTAAAATCTGTTTATCCAGGTATCCGGGGAGGCCAGTCAGATCAATAGTTTATAAAAGCCCGGATGAATCGGTTTTTTTCATTCCCATCGTCGTTGAGGCACTACAACTGTTCGGAAGTTTACGAAATTGTTCCAGCGGAACAATTTATGGGTAACGGATAATGCAAATTTTCATCCGTTCTGTAGGAACGGCTTGTGTTATTTTAGCACAATGCGTTGCTACGGAACGCTAAACTCATATTTAAATACTACTACTACCTACAAAATGTTCCGATGCAACATCTTCCGAACATTTATGGTGAGTTACCACCATGACTGGCTGCCCGGGCTGGAGGGACTCCAGCCTGGGACAAAAATATTTAAAAAATATTAACGCATGCTTTTGAAAGATCACATCGCTTGGTATAATATTTGCTGATTGCCGGTTATGAAAAAACAAAACATAATCACCGCCATTTTATTTGGCATTGGCATCAGTTTTACAGCTGTAGCAGTAGCACAAAACAAACAACCACTTAGCCCTGTAGAAAAAGGAAGTGTAACCTTTAATGCAGGTGTTGGCATAGGCACGGAGTACAAAAGCGATTATTATAATTCTGCTTTTGGCACCAAAGCAGCTATTGAAGCCGGTTTGTGGCAGGCTGGCCCGGGAGTGATAACATTGGGTGTGGAAGCGGGCAGTTCATTCTCCAATGGTGGGGGAAAAAATGATAATTATAAGACCAGTACATTCATTGTTGCCGGGCGTTCGGCCTGGCACCATGGGTGGAATGTTAAAGGCCTGGATACCTATGCCGGACTTTCTGCCGGTTTAGGTTTTCATAACTACCAATATAATAAGAATGGTAAAGTGAATCAAAATGAGGTCATTCCGGTTTTCGGCGGCTTTGTAGGCGCTTCATATTTCATTACGCCCCGTTTTGGTTTAAATGTGGAGGCCGGTTATGATATTACCCAGGTACAGGGGGGCGTGATATTTAAAATAAAATAAGCTTGGCCTGTTGTATTATTTTTGCTTTTAAGCAAGAATACATGACAGGAATCAAAGCCCATATCCCCCATCTCCTTTTTACCGGTGATGAGTGGCTGAAAGAACATGCAGTAATTGTCGAAAGATATCTCATCAAAGATATTCTTCCGGTTATGGCTTTGCCCTCAGGGATCGAAACTGAATCTTACCCCGGTTCCATACTTGCCCCGGCCTTTATTGACCTGCAGATCTACGGCGCTTATGAAAAATTATTTGCTGTCTATCCCGAAGCTTCCTCATTAAAATTGTTGAATGAGTACAGCAATAAAGGTGGCACTGCATTTTGCATGCCCACCGTTGCCACCAATGAGCCGGCTGTTTTTTATAAATGCATTGACGCCATCAAAGAATACTGGCAACAGGGTGGCCAGGGCGTACTGGGTTTGCACGTGGAGGGTCCCTGGATAAATAAACTGAAAAAGGGCGCCCATGTTGAGGCCCTGATACATAGCCCTTCATTTAAAGAAGCAGAAGCATTACTTCAGTATGGTAAGGATGTGATAAAGATCATTACACTTGCCCCGGAGGTTTGCAGTAAAGAAATTATTGATCTCATCGGTTCATGCGGTATTAAAATTTTTGCAGGACATAGCAATGCTGTTTATGAAGAAGCCATGCATGGTTTTGATAACGGCATTACCGGAGTTACCCATTTATACAATGCCATGAGTCCGCTGCAGCACCGCAGTCCGGGATTGGTTGGCGCTGCATTTGATCATGCCAAAGTAATGGCCAGTATTATTGCCGATGGGCATCATGTTGACTATGCCGCCCTGCGCATTGCAAAAAAGATGATGAAGGAAAGACTTTTTGCTATTACCGATGCAGTAACAACAACCGACAAAGGATATTACCAGCACCAACCCAAAGGAGATAAATACAATGCCGATAGTATCCTCAGCGGCTCTGCATTAACGATGTATAAAGCATTACAGAACCTGGTAAACCATGCCGGGATAGAATTGGCCGAAGCGCTGCGGATGTGCAGCCTCTACCCTGCCCGGGTGATACAGATGGATGATCAGTTTGGTAAAATTGCAATAGGATATAAAGCAAAGATGGTATTGCTGCCGGAGACATTAGATGGCACGGAAGTTCAGATCATTTCTTAAACTTACTGAGTTATACGGTTCATTTCCCAGCAACGTCTCTCCCCCAGCCCTTGTGCGAAAGCCGGGGACGTTGCGTCAGTTACGAAAAGAAACCTCCTTTTATAAACTTCACATCTCCCATTTCCATAAAGTTAATTTCCCAGCAACGTCTCTCCCCCAGCCCTTGTGCGAAAGCTGAGGACGTTGCGTCAGTTACGAAAAGAAACCTCCTTTTATAAACTTCACATCTTCCATTTCCATAAAGTTTGTAACCGGGTAAACTCCCTGCTTACCTGCAATATAAAAATGCGCAGAACTATGTATATATTCAACAGGGCTGCTGCAAAGGTTCCATTTTTTTGAACATGGATTGTTGTGAATATAATCCAGCTTTTGATTAATGAAGTCCCGGCTTCTGCATTCTTTCCAGTCAAAAGACAATTCCCAAACCTCATGCAGTTTTTTATTCGCCTTTCGTTTTGCCTCCACATTGTTACTTAGTACTTGCAGTAATGCGGTTTCTCCATTATGCGTTAACCTGTTAATTATTTCATAAGCCATAAATCTTTTGCCATTACCAATTATGGTATTAATACTTTGGTCAGTTTCAATAAAACTAATAATTGTATGTACATGGTTGGGCATTATTACATAACCATTGATGTAATGTCCTTTACTTTTCAAAAGATCGAACCAATTGTAAATAATATCGTACGCCTCTGCTTTATCAATTAGCGGAAGCCATTGGTGGCAGGTAAATGTGATAAAGAAAGTGCCAAATTTGTAAGGTATAGTTTGTTTAACAGGCATTAAATAAAGTTAGCATTTTTAAAATAACGCAACGTCCTCGGCTAGCACACCTGGCTCTGGGAGAGACGTTGCTGGGAAGAAGAATGGTATAGATTGTTTAACAAGCATTAAATAAAATTAGCGTTTTTGATATACCGCAACGTCCTCCGCTAACACACCTGGCTCTGGAGAGACGTTGCTGGGAAGAAAAACTAAAATGTATGAGGCTGCCTTATTGTTTTACAAACCTCACTACATTGGTCTTTCCTTCTTTTCCAACAGCATACAACCAATAAATTCCGGGTGACAATATGGAAACAGGTAAGGGTATATTATTAATGCCCACCTGTACAGTTACCTGCCTGCTTAATATTTTACGGCCGGTTACATCGGTTATAATCAATTCTATCTGTTCGCTATTATCAGCAGTCAATTCTGCATTTAGTGATGACCCTCTAACCAGGTTAGGCTGTACACTGATCTGCAACGGCCCGGTTTTATCAGCATCCAGTAAAATGATTGGTGAATAATTGATGGCTCCGCTTGTTTCCTTAATTCTTAAGCGGTAATAATTATTTTTATAAAAAGGATCATTGTCGGTAAAATAAAAGGGCTGGTTACAATCTGCAGCAGTTACCGTTCCGATGGTTTCAAAATGAATACCATCGGCACTGCGTTCAATATAAAATACAACAGATGCATTACAACCGGCCTCCCACTTTAATTCATTAACAGCTCCGGCCCTTTTACCGGTAAAGGATTTTATCTTAACCGGAAGAATGGCAGTCAATAATTTATTGGCAAAATAAAAACTGGAGAAGCTGCTGATGTTTACCTGCAGATAATAATCTGCATTATAAGTACCGGTTGTTGCAACAAGTGGAGAAGCGGTAAGGACACCAACGGGATAACAGGCATCATCATTCTTAAATACATCCACTTCATTGATGGATGCTACGCCACTTGGCTGGCCCAGTGAATTCAAAGCTGTTCTTAAAGAATCCAGTTCGCTTTTTTTAACGTATAAACGTACACTAACGCTGCTGCCGGGCTGTGTTTGCGGTGTTATGGTAATATTCCTGTTTAGGTAAAGCCGGTTACTCCAATCTTCCCGGCAGGTACCGTTCTTTGTAAATAATGAAGTGCTTACAATACCCAGGTTATTTCCATTAGCATTTATCTCAGCAGCAATATCACCAAAGTTATCTACAATGGGTACCCAGGTATTGTTATTGGTTGCATCAATGTTGATGGTTGGTAAAACCTGGCAGGAAACCAGGTTGCCTTTGGCAACTGGTGCTGGCACCATTGTAAGGCCGTTACCATGTGAAGGCAGAGCGCCATTTGGGCCAGTAAAGTCTATCTTTTTGGTGTATACATTTGTGGTTGGATCCCATTCAAAAAATACCCCTAAGTCATTGGTGCCTCCTAGCGTTGTCAACCCATAAAATTTTCCAAAACTCAGTGTCAGGCTGCCCTCTGGTCTATACCCAATGGCTGCACTAAGATCAATCTTCTTTGTGTATATGTTAGTGCCGGGATCCCATTCGAAAATTACTCCTTCATTATTAATTCCACCTTTAGTAGTCATACCGTAAAACTTTCCAGCACTAAAGGTTAAGCTGCCATACGGGAAACTGCCAATGGCAGTACTCAAATCTATTTTTTTAGTGTAAATATTTGTGGTTGGGTCCCATTCAAAAATCACGCCCTGGCTATTGCTACCACCATCCATCATACCGTAAAACTTTCCAGCACTAAAGGTTAAGCTGCCATACGGGTAGATTCCATTGACTCCAATCAGATCAATTTTTTTTGTATAAATGTTAGTTACCGGATCCCATTCAAAAATAACGCCCTGGTTATTGCTACCACCCCCGAGTGTCATGCCATATAATTTACCATTACTCAGTGTCAGGTCACCAAAGGGGCTGAAACCATTGGCTACACTCAAATCTATCTTTTTTGTGTAAACATTTGAAATGGGATCCCATTCAAAAATAACTCCTACATTATTAATTCCACCTTGATTAGTCATGCCATAAAACTTTCCAGCACTTAATGTTAAACCGCCATATGGGAATGCCCCATTGGTAAAGTTAAAATCATGTTTTTTAGTATAAGAATTGGTTGCAAGATCCCATTCAAATATTACTCCAGCATTACTATTACCAGCATAACGTGTCATACCATAAAACTTTCCTCCATTTAGTGATAAGCTACCGGAAGGGCGAATGCCTTTAAGTACATTTTCAAGATCAATTTTTTTTGCATAGAGGTTTGTGACCGGGTCCCATTCAAAAATAACACCTGAACATACGAAGCTACCTGTCTTTGTCATACCATAAAACTTGCCTGCACGCAAGGTTAGGCTTCCCCAAGGATTCATTCCATTTGCACTACTAAAATCAATTTTTTTTGTATACACATTTGTTACCTGATCCCACTCAAAAATCACGCCCTGATTATTGCTACCACCCAGCACTGTCATACCATAAAATTTACCGCTATTTAATGTTAAGTTGCCTTTAGGTAAACCACCAATAGCAGTACTTAAATCGATCTTCTTTGTATACCCATTGGTACCAGGATCCCATTCAAAAATAACACCCGCATTATTAATACCACCAACATTTGTCATTCCATAGAATTTTCCCCCATTAAAGATCAGGCTGCCCTCTGGTCTATACCCAATGGCTACACTAAGATCAATCTTCTTTGTGTATATGTTAGTGCCGGGATCCCATTCAAAAATAACACCCAGGTTATTTATTCCTCCAAAAACTGTCATGCCATAAAACTTCCCGCCATTCATCGTTAAATTACCATCCGGTCTATTGCCAATAGCAGAACTTAGATCAATTTTTTTTGTATATACATTCAAAACCGGGTCCCATTCAAAAATAACACCTGCATTATTAATTCCACCTGCATTAGTCATACCGTAAAACTTTCCAGCACTAAAGGTTAAGCTGCCATTAGGGAAACTGCCATTGGCAGTACTCAAATCTATTTTTTTAGAGTAAATATTTGTGGTTGGGTCCCATTCAAAAATAACGCCTGCATCATTAATTCCACCTGTATAAGTCATACCGTAAAACTTTCCAGCACTAAAGGTTAAGCTGCCACTAGGTCTACTGCCATTGGCAGTACTCAAATCTATTTTTTTAGTGTAAATATTTGTGGTTGGGTCCCATTCAAAAATAACGCCTTTAGTATTAATACCGCCATTTTCTGTCATACCATAAAACTTCCCATTGTATTCAACCAGTTCGGTGTAAAGCGGGCCTGCCCCATCATTCTCACGTAAAAACTGATTCCTTAATTGAAAATTATTACCCGTTGAATTGGTACTGAACATTACACCAGGGTTGGAGTTGCTACCGTGTACTAATCCCCAAAGCTGGTTTATTCCCTGTGCATTCATTGACAATGAAAAGAATGCGAACACACAACACAACAGCAATATTTTTTTCATAAAGACATAATTTAATTTATTATAAAGGAAGCGGTTGACAAGGGGGGGGGGGATATAAATGATATTCAAGATAAGAAAAAATCCAGGATAAAATAATAATAACCCTTCAATAAAAATCCCCCCTTGCATCTCTCCCCTAAATGAATTAGATTTATACAAGTTCTTTTCTTCACGATAAAAAATACGTTATGAACCTCATCGAAAAATTTGAGAATTGGGGTGACAGGCACCACCCGAAATGGCTTGACATTATCCGCATAGTCCTGGGTATCTTTCTCTGTTATAAAGGCGTTGATTTTCTCCGTAATACCAGCTCCCTGATCAGCCTGATGAAAAACACTTCCCCGTTCAGTGATTTTGCGATCGTGCTATTGGGGCATTATGTTTCGTTTGCACATATAATAGGCGGATTCTTTTTAACCATTGGCATGTTTACCCGTGCAGCTTGCATTATCCAGATACCGATCCTCTTTGGGGCCATCATATTTGTGAATATCAATGCTACTAAAGTTGCATTCAGCCCTTATTATTT
The DNA here is from genome assembly GCA_031414035.1 of Chitinophagaceae bacterium. Lineage (GTDB taxonomy): Bacteria > Bacteroidota > Bacteroidia > Chitinophagales > Chitinophagaceae > Ferruginibacter. The sequence goes on from JANOGE010000162.1 coordinate 8,411, forward strand.
CTCAGCAACGTCTCTCCCCCTGCCCTTGTGCGAAAGCTGAGGACGTTGCGATTATTAGAATGGTATAGTTTGTTTAACAGGCATTAAATAAAATTAGCGTTTTTAGTATAACGCAACGTCCTCAGCTAATACACTTGGCTCTGGAGAGACGTTGCTGGGAAGAATTACCCCTTGCATCTCTCCCCTAAATGAATTATATTTATACAAGTTCTTTTCACGCTTTAAATTAACTGATATGAACCTCCTCGAAAAATTTGAGTTTTGGGGTGACAGGCATCACCCGAAATGGCTGGACATTATCCGGATTGCCCTCGGCATATTCCTCTGCTATAAAGGTGTTGATTTTCTCCGCAACACCAGCTCCCTCATCAGCCTCATGAAAAATACATCCCCCTTCAGTGATTTTGCGATCGTGCTATTGGGGCATTATGTTTCGTTTGCACATATAATAGGCGGATTCTTTTTAACCATTGGCATGTTTACCCGTGCGGCATGTATTATCCAGATACCGATCCTGCTTGGCGCCATTATTTTTGTTAATATCAATAATACAAAAATAGCCTTCAGCCCCTATTCCGAATTATTTCTTTCGGTCATCATATTACTGTTGCTCATTTATTTTCTGATCATTGGTAATGGCCCGCTTTCTGTAAAAATGCCGGAAGAAGAAAATCTGAAAGAACATGAAGATTATATCCATAAGGTAAAAGAAGAAAGG
>JANOGE010000163.1:0-4644 GCA_031414035.1 Chitinophagaceae bacterium
TGTCATGATCGTGGCTATCAGCAGCAGCAATTTTTATTTCTGTCATTACATTACATTCCTGACTGTCGCCGCATGGCAAGCAGGACAGGTAGATCATGAAGAAACTCAGTAAGAAGAATAAAAATTTCATTATTTGCAAAAATAAAGGCTTGTATGGTAATTTTAATAAAACCAGGTATTTTAATTTAGTACGGCTGTTGCAAAAATGCCTTAGTGCAACTTACTGTTCAATTGCATTGTACCACCCAAACGTCCCGCCACATAAAAAAATTGCTTTACTAAAGCCCCATTGCTTTAATTTTTCTGCCGCTTCTGCCGACCTGCCGCCACCCTTACCGCAGACTGTAATTATTATTGCCTGCTTTGATAATTCTTTTGAACGATTTTCTAATTCACCTAAGGGAATATTGATCCCACCGGGAATATGTTTTTCTGCGTACTCTTCATGACTCCTTACATCAATGATGGTAATTTGGTCAGGCGATTGCTTTATCAACTGCTGAATATCTGTTATTGCAAAGCAGCCGATAGCTATCGGCACCTGTGTTTTCTGTTCAGGCATGTTGCTTATGTTTACTTGTTATCCAATCCCAAATTTTTAGTACCCCATCAGCTTTGCAACTCATTCTATAACGGATGATAAGGGCAGATGTTAATGTGAGCAAACCAATGAATAGAATAGCTGCATTGATGCTCATTAAGTCTGCTATTATACCGGTCAGTATTGCACCAATGGCATAACCCAGGTCTCTCCACAAACGGAAAATGCCAATACTTTTTGCCCGGTCCTGTGGATTCGTATTTTCAGCAACCGTTGCCAGGAATGTTGGATATACCATGGCAGTACCCCAACCTAAGATGGAGGACAGTACTACATAATGTACCATAGTATTTGCCCAAACCAATGCAATTAAAGCAAGGGCTTGTATAAACATGCCTGTATAAAGCATATCTTTTTTACAGAATTTATCCGCCATTTTCCCGGTAAACAATTGACCGATGCCCCAAACAGCCGGATAAATAGCTGTGATGATTCCGATTTGTACAATTGTAAATTCCTTTGTTGCAAGTAAGATGGGAAAAATACCCCATGCCATGCCATCATTGAGATTGTTAATTAAGCCGGCCTGTGTTACCGAACCCAGGTTTTTATTTTTCCAGGTAGTATCCCAAAATATATGTTGAAGTTTTGGAATTGTATTTGTTGTTGTTTCTTTAGCTACATGATGTTTGGTGTCTTTTATAAAAAAGATACTGCTTACCAATCCTAAAAAAACCAACCCGATGCCAATATAAAACGGATAAGGCCTGATCCCATATTCACTGGCTATCCACCCAGTAAGAAAAGCAATCAGCGCCACAGCAATATACCCTGCAAACTCATTTAACCCCATGGCAAAGCCTCTTTGCTTTTCACCAACCAGATCAATTTTCATTACAACGGTGCTGCTCCAGGTTAAACCCTTGTTGATACCTAAGAGCACATTGGCTGCAATGACCCAACCCCATGAAGGTGCAAACATCAACATGAATGGAATGGGAATACCAATTATCCAGCCTGCTACTAAAAGGTTTTTCCTCCCGAATTTGTTGGCTAATGCACCGGTATAATAATTAGTAACTGCTTTAACAATACCAAAAACAATAATGAAAGAAAGAATAGCTGTTTTTGCTGCCATGTGAAATTCAACATCAGCTATCCGGGGTAAAATACTTCTTTCTAATCCAACCATACCGCCAACAAAGGCATTGATGACAACGAGTATGGTAAACTGCTGCCAGTTTTCTTTTAAGCCTAATGTTATTTCCTCCTTCATGTTTCACAAAGCTGGTTACAATAAACGGCTAATCCTTTAACATAAGATAAATAATCACCGGTGGCTCCTGATACGGCTGAGGCTTACCTGGGTGATGCCAAGGTAGGAGGCAACATATTTAAGCGGTACTCGCATGAGTACATTTGGTGCTTCACTGATCAGCGCTTTATATCTCTCTTCGGCAGTATGAAACTGAATGCCTTCTATCCTGTTGACCGTATCAACATAAGCCGCTTCAAATATTTTACGAAACAACCGTTCTATTTCAGGAAAGCTATCATATAATTTAAATAGCAGGCTGGCATTTATCGCAACCATCTCTGCATCTTCCAGAATCTGTATCGCTTTACGGCTTGGTTTGCCTGTAAATAAACTTTCTACTCTTGCAATGATGCTGTTCTCAAAAAAGAAACCCTCTGTTATATCAATACCATCCATGATATAATAAATCCGGGCTACCCCCTTTTTGATAAAGTAAATGGTTTTGCAGGTATGACCGATCGGCTGCAGGTCTTTATTTTTTTTTATAGTAACGACACTGCTGATTTCAGCAATGGCCATTTCCGCATCTTTTGAAAGTGGATTGAATGATTTGAAATATTGAAAAAGTGAAGTCATGTGGCATAGCCAATAAGAACCCGAAGTTACAGGTTTAGTATTTTCCAATGGGCAGGATCACTTTACCGTTTGGTTTATCAACCACATGACTACAGGAAAAATAGTTACCCGGATTCAACAGCTACGGAAGTACTTTTTATTAAACACTTATTTTTTGCCTGAAAATTTGTGACATGGCAAAACATATAAAATATATATCTTCATACAATGAGAGCTGTTTTTACCATTCTTTTACTGCTGGGTACCCTATCCACTTTTTCGCAAAAAAAAACAGCCTGGGTTAATGGTAAAGCCCTAGATGAAAATGAAAATCCGCTGGCAAAGGTTTCCGTAATTATTCTGGGAAAAACTTCTGGCCTGACCACAAATGACAGTGGTTATTTCAGAATAAAAGTGCCGGCAGACAGGTCCTTTGCACTGGTATTTTCGTACACCGGGTACAGCGATGTGCAAAAGAATTTTTACCTGAGTGACGGAGAAGAAGAAAAGATCATCATTCAAATGGAACGGGGCGGAAAAACACTGGAAACGGTTGTGGTGGGAGATGATAAAGAACGGGTTGAAACCGGTCTCATCAAAATAAATCCTAAAAATGCATTAACCTTACCCAGTACTACCGGTGGTGTGGAAGCCCTGATAAAAATACTGGTAGGCAGTAATAATGAACTCACATCACAGTACAGTGTACGTGGCGGCAACTACGATGAGAATTTAATTTATATCAACGACTTTGAGGTCTTTCGCCCCTACCTGGTAAGCAACGGGCAACAGGAAGGCCTGAGCTTTATCAATCCAGAACTGGCAAAGAATGTAAATTTTTATACCGGTGGTTTCCAGGCAAAGTATGGCGATAAGATGAGCAGTGTACTGGATATTCAATACAAAAAACCGGAACGGTTTGGTGGTTCTGCTTATTTGAGTTTGTTAGAGCAGGGCCTGCATTTGGAAGGAGGAGCAAAAAAAGGAAAAATTACTTACCTGGTTGGCATTAGAAACCGAAGCAATAGAAATTTATTAAAAACCCAGGAGACCACGGGAACTTATGTTCCTTCATCATCTGATGTACAGGCTTATATTACCTATAAAGTGAGTGAAAAAATACAGCTTGAATTTTTAGGTATCCTTTCCGTAACAAAATTTAATTTCTTTCCCGAATCTGCACAAAAAACAACGTCGGTATTCTCGCCACTCTTTACCGCAAACATTGGGCTCGATATTTTATTTGAAGGACAGGAAAAAGACCGTTATAAAACAAACCTTACCGGCCTGAGCATTTTACATACCCCCAATAAAAAATTAAAATTAAAGTGGATGCTGAGCCGTTTTCAGAATAAGGAAAACGAAAACTTTGATATTGCGGGATCCTATTTATTTGGTGACCGGGATTTTGATAATACCAGCAGCACATACGGGCAAATTGTAAATCCGCTTGGTGCCGGTTATTATCAGAATTATGGCAGGAACGAACTGAACATTAATGTGTATAATGCCAATGTAAAAGGAAGTTATACCACCGGCAAACATTTTATACAGTTTGGCAACAGCATTGAGCAAACCCTCATAACCGACAGGCTTAAAGAATGGGAATACCAGGACAGTGCAGGTTATTCATTGCCTTATAACCCGGCGCAACTGAATTTATTTAAATCGTTACAATCAACCGCCGATCTGTCTGTTCAAAAATACAGTGGTTATGTACAGGATAATATCCGCCTTGGCAAAAACAATAAAAACATAACCCTTCAGGCCGGAGTCCGGTACAATTATAATTCACTGAATAAAGAATTCCTGGTCAGCCCCCGCCTGCAGGTCAGCATTATTCCTGACTGGAAGAAAGATATAATATTAAAATTAGCTGCGGGTGCTTATCACCAGCCACCATTTTACAGGGAGCTGCGTAAATACGACGGTACATTAAACACGCAGGTAAAAGCTCAAAGGAGTTACCAGGTGGTTGCCGGTATGGATTATAATTTTAAAGGATTTGGTAACCGGCCATTCCGCCTTACTACGGAAGCATATTATAAATCCATGAGCCATGTAGATGTTTATGATGTGGACAATGTAAAGATCCGTTATGCCGGAAACAATAATGCCAAAGCCTATGCCACCGGTTTTGAAGCAAGGTTATATGGAGAGCTGGTAAAAGATGCAGAAAGTTTTTTCAGTATAGGGATCATGCAAACCAAAGAAGATCTGGAAAATGATT
>JANOGE010000164.1:0-3883 GCA_031414035.1 Chitinophagaceae bacterium
CACTGATACCGGCTCCGGTCAGAACAACAATGTGCTTCTTACTTTTCATTAATATTTTTCCTGAAGGCCGGTAATTTTTAAACCGCTTATTTTAAGTGAATGGCTTTTGAATCTTTCTTTTTGTAAAGGTGGCGCATACTACATTTTCACTTTCGTTTAGGAATGACAATGATTCAAAAAAAGAAGCGCTTTTTTTATTCTTTTTGAACAACTTCTGAAGATCAGTTGAAACCCGGTGGGTATGATATATTGATGATCTATGCCGGGTGCAGTGCCAGTGTTGCAAAAAGTGGCTTTATTTCCCCTTTCTCCACCGGTCTTTTAAACCTGACAGCAGTCCAGACATTATCCAATGCAATGGCATTTACCCCTTCAAATCCGTAATTGGAAATAAAAAACCAATTGACGTCCCTGCAAAGGTCACTGGCAATTTTTGAAGCCGCTTTTGGATAGGCGATCCATAATTTGGCATCCTCATGTAAAAAAGGTACCACTTCATTTAATATAGCAAGCAGTTGATTTTGGCTGACGGCAAATACCAGAGCAAAATCTATTTTCCTGATCTTTAAAAGTGGTGTTACATTTTTTGAAAATGACAATTTAATAAATTGTTTTTCGATGGATGAAGGAAGGCCCTGGATCAACAGGTTTTTTTCATCCATTAACTGTAATTTTTCCAGTAATGATTCTGACGGCATGATCTGTTTAGCAGTTGAAGGTTAAAAAAGGAATGTAGCATTCCATTAAACAAACATGTTTAAAACAGGGAGGTTGGTCTTGTAATAGCTATATTGAACTTATCAGCCATAAAATTAAACATAATCTTTGGCAGTTAAGCGTTTTAACAAAAAAAAACTCCATTTTAGATGGAGTTTTTAGATAATAACGTTTCGTATTTATTTCCCTACCGGCTTATAATAAGTTAAAGCCTCGTTCATATAACCCTGTAATTTGGCAATACGGTTCTCATCAGTTGGATGTGTAGATAAAAACTCCGGTGGTTTTCCACTACCTGCAGCAGCACCCATTCTTTGCCAGAAAGGAACAGCTTCACGTGGGTTATAGCCCGACATGGCCGCAAAATTCAACCCAAAATGGTCAGCCTCATATTCCTGGTTTCTGGAGTTTGGTAAAAGAACCGCTATTTGTGCCCCGGGTGCATAAATGCTGGTAAAGATCGTATTTGCCTTTTGATTTCCGGATGTAAAAATATCCCCGGCTATGGCAATTCCCTGTGCCACAGCAACCTGGCTCATACGCTCATTACCATGATGTGCAACTGCATGTGTTATTTCATGCCCCATAACAACTGCCAATGCCGCTTCATTCTGGGTAATATTTAATAATCCGGTATAAACCACTACTTTTCCACCGGGCATGCACCAGGCATTTACTTCTTTAGAATCCACAAGATTAAACTCCCATTTATATCCGTTAAGTTCATTAGCCAACCCTTTTTGAGTATAATAATCTGTTATAGCTTTAGAGATTCTTGTACCAACCCTGGTTACCATCTCGGCATCTTTATTCACCGTTCCACTCAATACTTTGTTTTTTGATAAGAAAGAACGGTATTCAGTCATTGCCTGCTGTTGTAATGATTCTTCAGGAAATAATGCAAGCTGTTTACGACCGGTTACCGAATTGGTACTGCATGCCATGAATATGGGCAAAGCCAGCAGTAAAAAAATTACTTTTTTCATGTTGTATTTGTTTTGTTTACTTACAAATCAATTGTCGTACCAACTTTTATCTTTAATTAAAATAAAAAAATTAGATCAGGTTGGAAAATATGCGGAGATAACCGGGTTGATCTGTTAATCGGGTTTGCGGCGCGACTTTTTTCTATCGCGGTGTTTTAAAATGGGCATCCTGCTTTCAACACCCCGTAAAATGCGGCCGATATTTTTTTGATGGGTGAGAACAACTAAGATAGCAACCAGCAAAGCAAATACCCTGTAAAGAACTTCATGTTCATTCCATATCCATAAAACACAAATGGGAAGGGCCACCGCAGCTAAAATAGAACTTAAAGAAACATAGCGGGTTAAAAAAAGTACCAGGACGAATACGCCAATACAGCTAATAGCAATTACCGGTTGTACAGCCAATATCATACCTAATAAAGTGGCTACTCCTTTACCGCCTTTAAAACCGGCAAATATGGGAAATATATGCCCGGTAACTGCCGCCAGACCCAGGCCCAACATAAAATTGGTACGTTCTAAATCATTATGAAGGTAATAGGGAATAAAATTATACAGGACAACTGCTGCCATGCCCTTTAAAATATCAAAGGCCATTACCATCGTTCCGTATCGTGAACCAAGTACCCGGAAAGTATTGGTTGCGCCCATATTTCCACTTCCATAATCACGTATATCAATACCAAAAAAACGTTTGCTGATAATTAAAGCTGTTGGAATAGAACCAATTAGATAAGCAATGACAATAAGCAGAAGTTCTTTCATTCGTTTGCTGAAGCTTGAGTTGAAGTACACAAAATTAACGATAAAAACCCTTTATTTATGCGGTTATTTACCCAAACAGGCAAATATAATGTGCATAAACGACTTAAGAAACTATGCATCAGTATCTTAAATATAGTATATGCGGATCAATTCACTTGACCAAGTATACATATCCAGTCTCCTTTTTGCATTGTACCAAGCTGTTTTACCCCATTCTTAGTTAATTCTGTTAATAAAACAGCTTCATCATCTTTAAGAAAGCCACTCATCAGGATCAGCGTGTCTTTTTTACTTACCGCCCTAATGGCTGTGAGGTTTGATAATATCACGTTCAAATTTATATTGGCAAGTATGATATCATAAACGCCCCGGGAGGAAATGGCATCTGCTTTTTGCAACTTTATCTTAGTACATTTATTTGCCATTACATTTTCGATCGAATTTTCTATGCTCCAGTCATCATGATCAATGGCATCAATATTTGCGGCCCCCATTTTTTCAGCTAAGATGGATAGAACGGCTGTACCTGTTCCAAAATCAAGCACTGTTTTATCCGTAAAATCTAAACCGGCCATTTGCACGATCATCATATAAGTGGTTGCATGATGGCCGGTACCAAAACTCATTTTGGGAGTGATGATAATTTCATGTTGAACATTTTTTATGGGCTGGTGAAAAGCGGCACGGATGGCTACCCACGGAGTTCTGTGAACTGGTTCATTTACGATTATGGGTTCAAAACTGCTCTCCCATTGTGCATTCCAGTTTTGTTGGGGTACTGGAGTTATGGCATAATTAACTGGAACAATTTTTAGGATTTCTTCAAGACTATCTTCAGCATAACCTTCTTCTTTTATAAAAGCCATTAAAGAATTATCGTTTTCTTCAAAACTTTCAAATCCGGCATTTGACAGTAATGCGATGAGTATCTCATTTTCAACAGCATTTTCAATTTCAAATTCAAATTGCAAATAGTTCATAATGCAGTATTAAAGAAAAAACCGTCTCGCAAATGGCGGGACGGTTATATTAATTTTATAATAAATAAAGCAGTTTACTCAACTTTTACGGTTTAGGCTGCATTTCCGGCTTAGGTATTAAAGCTTTCCGGCTTAGTTTAAATTTACCTGTTTTTTGGTCAACATCCAGCAATTTAACTTTAACCTTATCACCTTCTTTAAAAATACCGTCCATCGTTTCCAAACGCTTCCAGCTTATTTCACTGATGTGTAACAATCCTTCTTTTTTTGGTAAGAACTCCACAAAGGCACCAAATTCTTTAATGCTCTTTACCGTTCCTTCGTAGGTATCACCAACAACCGGTACGGCAACCAATCCGTTGATCCATGCCAATGCTCTTTCCAGGCTTGCTTTTTCTTTAGAGAAAATGCTTACTTCGCCCCTGTTATCAA
>JANOGE010000165.1:0-4918 GCA_031414035.1 Chitinophagaceae bacterium
CAATGCGGACAGGCTGTTACAATTTTCTTAATGCCATAGCCATTTAAAACCTGGATATTCTGATAGGCCATCATCTGAAACATGAATTCATTACCTGCACGCCGGGCAGGATCTCCCGTACACATTTCCTCTTTTCCCAGAATGGCGTAGTGTATTTCTACTTTATCAAGAATAGTAGCAAATGCTTTGGTAATTTTTTGTGCCCGCTGGTCAAAACTACCTGCACATCCAACCCAAAATAAAATGTCAGGGCTTTCGCCTTTCGCCATCATTTCTGCCATAGTTGGTACATGCATAGTCAATCTTTATTTTTTGCTTCTGAAAGAAAATTAGTTAATAGCAGGAAATGTGCTAGTGCAAAAGTAAATGATTCAGTATTAACCAAAACCAAAGTTGTTTGACTTTTTAAATATCTTCGTGACAACTGAAGAAAGTGAAAAATATTGTTAACCGGATAACAAACTGGGAAGCCTGGCCTTTTAGATTGCTGTATGCACCTATAACGCCCGTCTGGGGTTGGTATATGCTTAAGTCGGGCTCTGTATGGTTCTTTACTCCAAGCAATCCAAAAATCACATTCGGAGGTATGGATGGAGAGCCAAAAAAGGAAATGTATGACCTGTTGCCCAAAGATTTATACCCGACTACATTTAATGTTTTACCACAACAGCATTTTGGTGAAGTAAAAGCAGCATTACTGGAAAGTGGTATTCCATACCCGTTTATTGTAAAACCGGAAGTGGGATGCCAGGGAATATTATTCCGGAAAATTGATAATGAAGCAGCTTTTTTAAACTACCATTCAAAAATACCTGTTGAATATATTGTTCAGCAACTGGTGAATTACCCTATGGAAGTCAGTGTGTTTTATATCCGTCATCCGGAACAGGCCAAAGGAAGGGTAACCGGTTTTTTACATAAAATTCCGCTTCATGTAGTTGGTAATGGAAAAAATACCCTCGGAGATCTGATCAAACATCATCCCAAGGGGCATAAACGAATTGGTGAACTATACAGTAAACATAACGACAGGTGGGATGAGATAATTCCTGCAGGAGAAAAATATATATTGAGTTATGCGGCTAATCATAACCGGGGAGCGCATTTTATAGATCTCAAAGAACATATTGACGATACCCTGGTTTCAATTTTTGATGCGATCAGTCATCGCATTAATGATTTTTACTACGGCCGTTATGACATTATGTGCAGTAATGTTGAAGATCTGAAAAACGGAAAAAATTTTACCATACTGGAATACAATGGCTGTGGAGCCGAGCCCAATCATTTTTATGATACCGGTTATACATTAACCGGTGCTTATAAAGAAATTTTAAAGCACTGGAAAGCATTATATGAAATCAGTAAATACAACCGGCAACAGGGAATAAAACCCTGGCCTTTTCAAAAAGGAAGAAAATTTTTGGCAGAGATCAAATCTCATTTCAGGATGATCAGGGAGGTGGATGAAAAAGTATAGCGATATTAAAATGGCACTCCGTGTGTTTGTTTAATAAGCGCTTTCGTTAAAAACGGAGATCTTTTCATAACCGAAATGAAGAGGTTCGTCACCCAGGCCTTTCCAAAAAGGCTTTGTATCCACCTTCCGGTTTTTAACCTTTTACTGAAGGTGGCCCTCCATGTACGGGTGTATTCTCTTTCTAAAATATTCCGGTTTATATCTCCTTTTAAAAATTTATGTATGATAGCGGCAGCGATCTTACTGCCATGCAGGGCCATACTCATCCCGTTTCCGCAAAGAGGGGTTATCATACCCGCTGCATCACCTAATAACAGGATGTGGTTTTCTACCTGTGTTTTTTTGCTGAAAGATACCTGCGAAATGGTGAGTGGATCTTTAAACAGCATTTCACTATTCTTAAAAATATAGTTCAGATGTGGATTCTTCTGTAAAATATTTTTTTCCATTTCTTCGATGGAATTATTACTCTTCTTCAGGTTTCCTGCCGTGGTAAGATAACAGAGGCAATATTTATTTTCCTCAACCATTGATATACCACAGTAACCGTTTTTGAAATTGTGCAGGGCAATGGTATCTGCCGGGAACCTGGTTTTAATATGATATTTTACACCGATATAATTATTGAGTTTATTGGGTTTCAGATCAATAAACTCCCTGTTCCATTTTACATCCAGGCTGCTTCTTTTTCCAAAACTGCCACAACAGGTAAGGCCGGTAAATATGCCCTTTGTAGTTTGTAAATGGAATTCATTTTCAAAAAAAACAGCATCTGTTACTTTACAATTTTCAAAGATGCTGACACCATTTAAAAGAGCTATTTCTTTTAATGCCATGTCAAGCTTAAACCGGCTTATACCAAAGCCCCCCAGTGGTAAGGGTTGTTCCAATTGGAGGCCATTGGGTGCAGTTACAATAAGTTTGGTGATAATGGGCAAGTTTAAACAGGACAATTGCAGACCAAGTCCTTCTATAAAATTCCAGCTTTCCAGGCTTATGTATTCACCACAAACTTTATGAAAAGGGTATTTTTCTTTTTCAAATAAGGCAATTGTATAACCATGTTTAGCCAGCTGAATGGATAAAGCCAGTCCGGCAAGGCCACCACCAATTATGCAGGTATCATATTTTTTTAGTTCAGTCATTACTGTAAATGATCAAATGCCGGAAAGCCCATTTCCATTCAATGTAAAAATTACGGATACCGGCAGCTTTAAAAATGCTTTCCCATTCCCTTTTTGTAAACCCTCTTGTTACAGAAAGGGGGGCATCATTTTTTACCAGGTAGGAATTAGAAAACAGTTGTGTGATCCAATTGATACTGTAGTAAGCGGCCGGGTGCCGGTGAAGGTCATTAATAAAAAAACCACGGGATGCATTCGCTTTCATCCACAACAGCATAGGTTTTAACTCTTCTTCTGTAAAATGATGGCAAAAAAGGGAAGAAAAAATAATATGGGGCCTGGGTTCTGAAAAAATGACCTTTTGATAATCGCTGCTTATCCATTTTGCATCCAGTTGAGGATATTGCTGTTTGGCAAAGGAAATACATTCAGGTTTGATATCAATGCCGATAAATGATACCTGAATATTATTTCTGCGGCAATATTTTTCAAGGGCGTATAAATTATCCCCACCGCCACAGCCTATCTCACAAATGATAACCGGTTTACCCGGTGCCTGATCCGGAATTAATTTTTTAAAACCACTGATCGTTATTTTGTGTCCGCCCAGATAGCGGTTAATGGTATTTAATTCCTTCATATTCTGCCGTATATCTGCAAAAGGAATTTCAGTATTGTCCAAAAGCTCTTTTTGATATGATCTGGCAGAAAGGTTAATCATATGATGCTGTAAAAGTTTCCATGGTTAATCCAGGGCCAAAGGCCGCGGCAAAAATAGTTGACCGGTTTGGCTGCGGATTATTCTGTAATTCATCAAAGATCTTTTGTAAAACAAAAAGGATAGTAGGAGAGCTCATATTTCCAAAATCATTCAGTACTTCATACGAATAGCGCAGGCTTTCTGCCGGCAAAGAAATACTTTTCTCAATGGCTTCCAGTATTTTTTTTCCACCGGGGTGTATGCACCAGTGTGTAATATCTGATTTATGCATTGAAGCTTTTTGCAACGCTTTTGTAACTAATGATTCAAAATCTTCTTTTACCAGCTCCGGTACATAACCACTCAGCGTCATGAGAAATCCTTTTGAAGAAAGCTTCCAGGACATGTCATTTTTGCCTTTAAAGGCAACTTCCGAAAAAAAGTCATGTATTGTAAAACCTTTTAACGCCGTTTCTTTTTGCTGCACTAAAACCGCGGCACAGCCGTCTGCAAATAAAAGGGTAGAGGTAATATTATCTACCGAGCTTTCTTTTTGAAAATGCAATGTGCATAGTTCTGTACATACTATAATAACATTTGCTTTTTGCTGCGACCGGCAAATGGCATCAGCTAATTTAAGTGCATGAATGGCCGCATAACAGCCCATAAAGTTTACCGAGGTGCGGAAAATATTCCCCGGTAATTCCATGGCCTCCATAATTTCCAGGTCAAGCCCAGGGGCACTCATACCTGTGCAGCTTACTGTTATTAAATGGGTGATCTCCTCTTTATTAATTTTTCCGGCAATACATTTTTGTATGGTTTTTATGGATAGTAAAGAAGCATTATCGGCATACCATTTCATTCTTTTTTCCAGGTCGGGAAATGGCTCAAGGTCTGCTGATTTAGAATAAAATTGCCGGTCATCCTGCAACAGGCTGTAGTCGGGTATTACTGAAAACCTTGTTTCAATACCACTATGTCTGTAGAGGTAATTTAATTTCCGGCTTTCTGTTTTATCATTACTGTAAATCCTGTCTGCAAAAGAGCAAATAGTATTTTGATCATGTTTATAGGGTGGAACCCCTGTCGCTATGGACACTATCCTGCTCAATATTTTTCAAGTATTAATAAAGTTATAAACGCACAATTACTGCAAAAGGATGCCAGTATATTCATACGCATCGTATTTTTAAAATCAGCCATTTCCGTATTTTTAATTACTTTTTTAAACCACCAGAAAAAATATACAAGTATAGGTATAAAAAAGATCTGTATAATAAAAAAGTAGTTTGCTTCAAGATTGGAAAATAAATAAAAAGCCAGGCAGCTCATGGCTAAAAGATACACCATCGCCGTAAAGATAAATGTTCCCTTATAGCCTAGTATACTGCTTATTGAAATTACACCGTCATCTTTGTCCTGTTGATGTTGATAGATCTGGGTTAACGGGTAAAACCCCCCGATCAGCAAGCCGGCAATCAACATACCTGTAAATGGTACCTGGAGTGATTTATCAGCATTGCTGCCGTGCATCACCATAAAAAAAGTTAACCCACCCTGGAAGATGACCACCGTTAAATAACCAACGACCGGGTATTTTTTCAGGCGGAT
>JANOGE010000166.1:0-34924 GCA_031414035.1 Chitinophagaceae bacterium
CACTTCTTCAAAAAGATTATTATGTGCATTGAAAAAGAAGGATAATCTTTTCCCGAATACATTAATGTCAAGCCCTCTTTGTAAGGCTGCTTCCACATAAGCTTTGCCATTGCTGAGTGTAAAAGCTATTTCCTGTACGGCTGTACTTCCAGCTTCCCGAATATGATAACCGGAAATAGAAATGGTGTTCCATTTAGGAACTTCATGTGCACACCATTCAAAAATATCGGTGATGATACGCATGGATGCTTTTGGTGGATAAATGTAAGTACCCCGTGCCGCATATTCTTTTAAAATATCGTTTTGAATGGTGCCTGAGATCTTTTGCAGATCGGCACCTTGCTTTTTTGCCAGTGCTATGTAAAAAGCCAATAAAATAAATCCACTTGCATTGATCGTCATGGAACTGGTAACCTCATCGAGTTTTATTCCCTGAAATAATATTTCCATATCCTCCAGGCTGTCAATAGCAACGCCAACCTTTCCAACCTCCCCGTCAGCCAATGGATGATCACTGTCATACCCGATCTGGGTTGGCAGATCAAATGCCACGCTTAAACCATTAACCCCCTGGCTTAACAAATAGTGATAGCGCTGATTGCTTTCTTCCGCCGTGGAGAAACCCGCATATTGGCGCATGGTCCATAATTTACCCCTGTACATGTCGGGTTGTACGCCCCGTGTAAAAGGAAACACTCCCGGAGATTCATTTTTACTCACCGGCTGGTCATACAGTTCCTTTATTTCAATTCCGGAATCCGTAAATATTTTTTCGTTGGCAGTCATATTTAATTATTGGAGAGCATTATAAAAACGGTTCCCTTTTATGATAAAAGCCTTTTGGCTTCAAATTGCAAAGCGCTTAATACCATCGTATTCAGTTCTACATTGGTACTGGCCACATATTCCAGAATACGTTTGCTTAATTCAATGCCATTGGTTTCTGATGGCAGTGTAGCCGCAATCTGGTTGATGATGAAAATATGCTGGTCCTTTAAATTTCCAATGGCCTTCCACATTTCAGGGCTGATATATATCTGCTGGGTTACATTATATTCGTATTCCGACCGCAAGGTATCCAACAATGCCAATTGAAGATCAACCACTGTCATGCCGGATGAAGAGATCCGGGAAACCAGGTTTTTGAGCGAAGATCTTTCGGTATATAAAGTAAAACGTTCAAGTGCCTGCAGGCGTAATTTCAGTACTTCATTATTAATGCCAAGGCGTTCCTTAATTTCATCCTTCATGCCTTTAAATTCGGCCAGTAACCACGCCATAGTAACAAAAAACATAAAAATGGCGGCCAGGATTATATTTTGTACAGTACCTGCAGAAAAATCCATAGTTCATTAATTTCAAACAAAATTAAGGGATTGTGCGGATGTTAAAGAAGGGACTTTGTTTGAGTTTACATTCTGAAGTTAATATTGTTTTGTCATTACGCACCTGCCTGTCTGCCGAGAGGCGAAGTGAGGATTTTTTTGAACTCAATACTACGACACACAGATACTTCGTTCCTCAGGATAACGAAAACAAACGAAAATCGTAAATCGTAAAAGTAAATTGTATTTATTGTATAATTTTGTGTAAATGTATTGATATGTTAACGGCAACAGCGATACCGGTTACTTTAACACAATCGGCCAAAGATGAAATTAAACGCCTGATGAACGAAGAAGGCTTTAATAAGGACCAGCTTTTAAGGATCGGGGTAAAGGGTGGGGGATGCAGCGGCATGACCTATGTTTTGGGTTTTGATATAATAACAGAGAAAGACGAACAATTTGAAATAGAGGGTATCAGCATCATCATGGAAAGATCGCATGGTATTTACCTGGCGGGAATGGAAGTGGACTGGCAGGGCGGGTTAAATTCGCGGGGATTTACTTTTAATAATCCCAATGCAAGTAAGACCTGTGGATGCGGAACCAGTTTTGCTGTTTAAGTGAATAAAAAATTCAGGAAAATAAAATAGCCTCGTTTTTTACGAGGCTATTTTTATTATAAATCAATTCTTATAAAACTTTCTTTTTCTCTACAACAGTATCGGCAGCTCCCAACGGTTTGTTTTTTGCAAAATCAACTAAAATAGGTGCACCCACAAATATAGAAGAGTACGTACCCGTAACAACACCAATCAACATCGCAAATGCAAAACCACGGGTTACCTCACCACCAAAGATGAATAAAATAAGTATGGTTAAAAATACCGTCATGGAGGTCATGATGGTACGGCTTAGCGTATCATTCACTGCCCGGTTGATGATATTTGTTTTGGTTGCACCTTTCATATCCCTGCTGTATTCGCGGATACGGTCAAATACAATTACCGTGTCATTCATCGAGAAACCAATAACCGTTAAAATAGCGGCAATAAAGTGCTGGTCAATTTCAAGCGGGAATGGTACAATGTTTTTAAAGAATGAGAATACGGCTAAAGTTACAAACACATCATGTAACAGTGTAACAATCGTACCCACAGAATATCTCCAGTCACGGAAACGGATGAAGATATACAGGAAGATGATCAGCATGGCGAAAATGGTGGCTTTAACAGCACCCCGTTTCAAATCATCTGAAATGCTGGGTTGTACTTCTGAATATCCCTGGATATTATTTTTTGTAAATTCAGCATAACTGAGGTTTGCAGGTAATACTTTTTTAAGCCCCAGGTACAACCTGCTTTTAACGGCACTGTCGGCATTATCAACGCCTTTAAGGTAAGCGGTGGTAATATTTAAATGACGTTCATCACCAACGGTTTTAATCGTCGTATTATCTCCATCCAACGCTGCTTTCAGGTCATCACGGATATCATTATTCTTTACCGGCCTGTCAAACTGAATGGTATAACTGCGGCCCCCTTTAAATTCTACCCCTAAATGAAAACCATTAATAAAAGCAGCTATACCTGCCAAGAGTACAATGGAAGAAATAATGTAGGCGTATTTTCTAAGTTCAATAAATTTATAGCTGGCATGTTTAAATATCCGCTTGGATAGCCCGGTAAAATAGTTAAAGTGACGGTTTTTATTTGTCCAGAAATCTGTTATTAACCTGGACACCAGGATTCCGCAGAATAACGAAAGCAGGATACCGATTATCTGTGTTGTGGCAAATCCCAAAACCGGGCCAAGGCCAAAATAAGCTAATATAATGGCCGTAAGTAAAGAAGTTACGTGGGCATCAATAACCGGTGCCAGTGAACGTTTATAACCATCATTTACTGCCAGCTGGTATGATTTACCCTTGGTTAATTCTTCTTTTATTCTTTCAAAAATAATTACATTGGTATCCACCGCCAAACCAATGGTTAAAACCAAACCGGCAATACCGGCAGCAGTTAACGTAAAGCTCATTGCGGTTAATACCCCTATAGTAAACAACAGGTTTAATATCAACGCAAAATTGGCAACCCAGCCACCGGTGTTGTAGTAAACCAGCATTAAAATAAATATTACCAGAAAAGCTATTCCAAAAGCCATTGCACCATCTCTTACTGATTCTTTGCCCAATGTAGGGCCAACCACCTGTTGTGCAACAATTTTTGCCGGGGCATCCAATTTTCCGGATTGTAAAATATCTGCAAGATCCTGTGCTTCAAGTACGGTAAAACTTCCGGAGATCTGTGAACTGCCATTTTCAATGGCCTCATTTACATTGGGTGCCGAATAAACAACATCATCCAGTGCAATGGCTACCGGACGGTTTTTATTTTTTGCAGTAAGCCTTGCCCAGGTTTTGGTTCCGGTATTGGTCATTTCCATTTTAATGGCAACCCGGCCATTCTCATCAAAGTCCTGCCTGGCTTCTCTTACACCTTCGCCTTCAAGGGGTGCTTTATCCGTACCGGGCTGGGTTTTAACGGCATACAAGGGAAAGTATCTTTGATTTCCTTTCTCTGCTTTTTCTTCAACGCCAAATAAAAATTTACAATCAGCAGGGATGGTATTTCTTACCACATCATTATTGATGTACTCAAAAAATATACCCGTATCCTGTAATGCAACACTACCAATATTTGACAAAAAGAACTGGTTGCCGTTCTTATCTGTTTGCGGATTTTGCGGGTTAATAACTTTGAAAAAAGGATTTACGTTTTCCAGCATTTTTGCAGAATCTTTTATACCGGCACTGTCGGTTACACCATTGAGGTAATTCTGCAGATTTTCGTCTGCAATTTTTAACGAAGGCGCCAATTCATCAATTCGGTAAACTTCCCAAAACTGAAGATGGGCAGAAGCCTGTAAATATTTACGAACCCTGTCAATATCCGTTACCCCGGCCAGTTCTACATTAATAATACCCTTGTTCTCATCAAAATTAATATTGGGCTGGGCCACACCAAATTTATCAATACGCCTTACCAATACTTTATAGGTTTCCTTAATAGCCCCTGAAGCGGTTACTTTTATCTTTTTTATCACCTCCGCATCATTGTCATTGGCTTTAACTTCTTTTTCTGCACCGGCAAAAATATCTTTTAATTTATTGGGGCCATTTTGCTTAATATAGGCATCTGTAAAAAGCGTTATATAGTCGGCATCACTGTTGCTTTTTTGTGCGGTTGCCGTTCTCAGCGCATTTAATAAAAGAGGGTCTTTCGAATTATTGCTTAATGATTTTAACAGGTCGACCAGGCTAACATCTAATGTTACACTAATTCCTCCCTGAAGATCCAACCCAAGGTTTAATTCATTGGCTTTGCATTGCTTATAGGTAGTGCCAAATAGCGGGTAAATCTTTTTTTCAGCGGTACTGTCAAGAATTCGCTTTTTTCTGAACTCTATAGCAGCTGCTTTTTCTTCGCCTTTTAGATCAGGCATGGAAGTTTTCACTATTTTCTCTGCTTTTGCTTTCACATCGTTTTCGTAATTACGCACTACCCAGGTATAGGATAATTCCCAGAGTGAAATGACCGTAAGGGCAATTGTAAAAAACCAAACTAAACCTTTTAGTTTCATAATAATAAACGTTTTTAGTAGCTTCCTTGTTGAATTTTAGAAGTGTGCAAAGATAGGGGAAAAACCGATTGACTATTATTGGCCGTTATTTTTAGAATTTAATGCATTTTACACTTAAAATCAACCTATGTTTTATAAATATAACCTGTTTTTGAATTTTATAGCTTCCGTGGCAATTTTCATTTCCTGCACCAGTTCAAAACCATCAGGGCATAGGAATGCAAAAGCGGTTACCATTACGGCAGCCATTCCGGCTGATACCATAAAATCAGACGATTTTTTAGTATCCTTACTAAAACAATATCCTCAATATTTCGACAGCATATTAGCACATCAGAAAGACTGGAATGTACAGATCATCTACACACAAATAAACCGTGGAAAAAATGGTATTCCGGGCTTGCAGCACCATTATTTTAATGTAAATGCAGCCCGGTATTATTATCCGGCATCAACGGTAAAATTTCCAATTGTTTTGCTGGCTTTACAAAAACTAAATGAACTAAAAGACAAATCCCGGCAGACTACCCGTACCGGCTCGGACGGAACCGGCATTGTTGGGCAGGGCATTGACCGGAATACCACTATGATAACGGAAACCGCTTTCAGCGGACAAACCGGGGTTTATAATGATCCGACAACCCCTGATGGCAAGCCCACTATTGCACAGTATATAAAAAAGATACTGATGGTCAGTGACAATGATGCTTATAACCGGTTGTATGAATTCCTGGGACAGGAATATATAAACAGGGAGTTACATAAAAAGGGATATGAAGATGTTCAGATCCTGCACCGGCTTAATATATTTCTTAGCCAGGAAGAAAACAGGAGGACGAATCCTATCCGTTTTTTGGACAGCAATAATAATGTTTTGTATAGACAAACTGAACAAAGGAACAATGCAGACTATTTACAAAGAACAGATAGTATGGGTATTGCCTATTATAAAGGAAAAGACCTGGTAAACTCAACTATGGATTTTTCGAAAAAGAACCGCATTAGCCTGGAAGACCTGCATCAAATGCTGATAAGCATAGTATTTCCGAATAAAGTAAGATCGGGCCAACGGTTTAACCTGACTGATGAGGAAAGGCTTTTTGTATTAAAGTATATGAGCCAGTATCCGACTGAGAGCGTTTACCCACCTTATGCTGCCGATACGGCAAGTTACTGGCCTGCCTATTGCAAATTTTTATTATTTGGGTCAGAAAAGGGAGCGTTGCCCGAAAACATCAGGATCTTTAATAAAGCAGGCGACGCTTATGGCCACATGATTGATGTGGCTTATATAGCTGATCATAAAAATAAAATTGAGTTTTTTGTTTCCGCGGTTATTTATTGTAACAGCGATGGAATACTGAATGATGACAAATATGATTATAACACAATTGGCTTCCCGTTTATGAAAAACCTGGGCAAGGTTATTTATGAGTATGAATTGAAAAGAGATTATAAAATCAGGCCCGATCTTTCGGACGTTACATTTACATATGATAAATAGTTATTTTTGACAGTAACCAAAAACCAGTTCATGCAATTATCATCACTACTGCTGCGCTTTAATGAGCCCGAAACATTAAAAATGGCTAAGCTGGGCCGGGAATTAAAAGAAAAAGGGTTTGATATTACGGACCTGAGTTTGGGCGAACCTGATTTTGATACTCCGGAACATATTAAGATGGCGGCTAAAAAAGCCATTGATGAAAATTACAGCCATTATACTCCGGTGGCCGGTTACCTGGACCTGAGAGTAGCGGTTTGTACAAAATTAAAAAGAGATAATGGCCTTATTTATACCCCCGACCAGATCGTGGTGAGCACCGGGGCCAAACAAAGTATTGCAAATACCGTAATTAGTATTGTTGATAAGGGTGATGAAGTCATTATTCCAACACCATACTGGGTAACGTATTCCGAAATTGTTAGGATGGCCGGCGGGAATGTACAGTTTGTAAATACATCGGTTAAAAACGGCTATAAAATAACTCCTGCAGAATTGGAAGCTGCCATAACGGAAAGAACAAAACTGTTTATGTTTTCATCACCATGCAATCCAACAGGGGCCGTATATTCTAAGGAAGAATTAAAAGGGTTAGCCGATGTGTTTAAAAGATACCCGGATATTTTTATAATGAGTGATGAAATATATGAGTATATAAATTATGAAGGAAAGCACGAATCTATTGCTCAATTTGACTTTTTAAAAGACAGGGTTATCGTTATAAACGGTTTAAGTAAAGGGTATGCCATGACCGGCTGGAGATTGGGTTATATAGCGGCAGATGCAATTATAGCCAAAGCCTGTGAAAAAATACAGGGACAAATTACCAGCGGGGCAAATGCCGTTACACAACGGGCTGCCATTGCAGCCCTTACCGGCGATATGAAACCTTCTGAGATGATGGTCAATGAATTTGTGAAGAGGAGAACGAGGGTAATGGAATTAGTAAAGGGACTGCCCGGGGTTGAATGCAATGCTCCACAGGGGGCATTTTATGTTTTTCCGGTGGTGAAAAGTTATTTTGGAAAATCAGACGGAGAAGAAACGATCTCAAATGCCGATGACCTGTGCATGTATTTACTAAATAAGGCCCATGTTTCAACCGTTACAGGAAGAGCCTTTGGTGAACCCGATTGTATCCGTATATCCTTTGCAAACAGCATGGAAAATATAGAGAAAGGGTTTGAAAAGATCAGGATTGCGCTGGCAAAACTTTCGTAACCGTACATTTTTGCCATAATTTTATTTCCATTATATTTGGTACAGTTTATTAAAAGATCATATTTCAATACCTTTAAAAACCTAACCAATGATCGTCCTGCCTTATTGTAATATTAATAAATTTATAAAATAAAAACTCGGACAATGAAAAAATTATTGATGCCCTTAACTATTATCTTTGGGTTTACAGCTGCCGTTTCTGCTCAATCTGTAACAGCCAAACCTGCCGAAGTTAAGACCACCAAAACGGTAACAAAAGAATCGCCGGTTAAAGAAGTAACTCCGGCAAAAACGGCAGCTAAGAAATCTGCTGCAAAACCTGCCGATCTCACAATGCCTGCCAGTCTGGACCTGATCAAGGAAGAAACTCCGGCAGAATTACCGGTTAAAGAAGAAAAAATAGTAAAAAAGAAAGATTAGAACCTGGTGAAATTTTTTAACGAGGCTGTCTCAAAAGTATGTCATGTTGAGCTTGTCGAAACATATTTGAGTATAAAACGTATGTTCAAATGACTTCGACAAGCTCAGTCTGACAGCAATGTTTGACTTTTGAGACAGCCTCGTTGTTTTTAATAACCCTATTCAAACAATTCCAGTTTATTTTTCGGCCTGCGTTTATCCAGCCATTTAAATCCTTTCAACTCTTTTTTATCTGACGGAATCTGGCGTATGGGATAAAGGATACCATCAACATCGTTTATAAACTTTATTTTATTCAATTCCTTTTTCACAAAATAAATATCGATCACATCGCCGCTGCTCCTGTTCATTCCTATATAGGCACTGTCATCATCCTGCGGGTAAAAAATACTTTCGGCAGGGCTCCCTTTAACTCTTGCATAATCAATTGATCCATCAGCAAAGTACCCGTTTATGGTTCGTCCGGCAATCTGGTTAAACATGCCTTCCTTTGTTTTATTTATGATCATTCCATTATTAAAGACATATAAACGTTTTGGTTTTTGGTTTTGGGTAAACATGTATAAAGTATCACCCGTGATCTGGGATTTGTCATTCCATACGACCGGTTCGCCAAATAATTTAAAGGTAGAGTCCACCGTAGAGTAGTGGAGGCTGTCACTTACCGCCTGCAACGAATCATTGAAAATACGCACGTTGTGAAATCCTATAAAATACCGTATGGAAGAATCAGCATTTTTTGTTTGAACAACAAGTGTTGTTTTTAAAGTATCTTTCTGTGTGATCATTTTCCTTTCCAGGCTATCGTATTTGCGAAGGCCGGAGAAAAGCGTATCAGCGGCAATGTACGTACTGTCGCCATCCCGGTGAATGATCATCACCGGCTTACGGCTGGCTAAAAAGGAATTCAGATTCAGGTCAGCATAAATTTCACCGCCAATTACAATCACCCGGTTTACACTATCCACCAGTTTGGCATTGCCCTGCATCTGTAAGGTATTGCTGCTTTTATCAAATACGATTGTTCTGGCAGAACCACTGCGGGTACTGTCGCTGAAAGATGCTCCTTCGGTAAAAATGGCCTCCCCGGTTGTTAAATTATAAGTACCTGCGTTGGTATTTGTAATGCTTCCGTCCTTACCTACAATACGTGTTCTGGCAATGAAAGTGGCAATATTGGTTTTAATGTTATACAGTAAACTGTCTGTCCAGATATCCCTGTCGGGGTCTTTCAGGTGTACATTATTTTTAAAATATACATCTTTGGTATCAGCATAATATACACCATCATTGCTGGTTAATACCGTTTTGTCGTTTGTGATTCTTCCGCCGTTTTTATAGGTGGCAATGCCGGTCCTTAAATTGTATTCCAGGTCATCGGTGAACAGGGTTCCCTTTTTATCGGTTAGCTTAACGTTCTTTTTTAAATAGGCTATTCTTTCAGCACCCACATAACGGAGGTACTGTGCATAAGTATGAATGCTGTCGTTATCATTAATGTGGATATTGCCAAAGGCTTCTAAAATGTTGGTTTTTCGGTTGATGGTCGCACTGTCGCAGGAAAATGTAGTGAGGCCTTCTTTTATAATTACATTGCCCGCAATGGTTTCCAGTACAGTAGCAGTGTCATTGGTTATCATCCGTAAACTTTTACCCTGTACAATCTGAATGATACGGATGGTATCACTGGAATTTGGTGCATTGATCACATGCTGTGCAGAAATATTGAAACTGCAGGAAAGGAAAATAAGAATAATAAAATGACTGATGGTAAATTTCAATCGCAATGGTACTGTTTTTTGTTCAGCCTGCAAATTGGGCTTTTATTTGATAACCAAATGGTAAAATTAGTTTCGCTTAAAATAGGGGGCGTTTACCGTATCCGGTAAAGGAACGGTTAACCCGTTGCTTTTATTTTTTTTACCAAATACAGAAATGCTGATATACCGTTTAGGATTTGTTTTTAAGTCATCAATTAATAAATTCAGTTTATTGGCTGTTGCTGTAAGGTTATTATACAGTTTGGTGTCATTTAAAAGTAAACCTGCGGTACCCGATGTGCTGTTAAGTTTGCCAATGGCTGATTTCAGGTCAACAAAGGTTGTGTTTAAAGTGGTTAATGTTTTTTCAAGGTCTAATTTCGAAAGATTAGTTGCTGTTTTATCAAGGTTACCAACCAGGTTGGTGATCTTATCATTGTTGGTGGCCAGGTTTCCGGTAAATGAATTCAGGTTGTTAAGTGTTTTGGCCAAAGCCCCTGTTTGTGTGTTCAGCAAAATTTCCAGCGAAGCGGATGCATTAATGAGGTTTGCTGTTGTTTTATTAAGGTGTTCCAAAGTGGCTCCAATATTGTTTTTTGCAGCCGGATCGAGTATTCGGTTCACACTGAATAAAATGGAATCGATAGAGGAAACGGCTTTTTTTACCTGTACGAAAACAGGATCTACCTTACTCAGGATCTCATTAAAAATACCTGTAGTTGGTTCGGTGGTAATGGTATCATTTTTAGGAATATAGGTGGCCGCATCGCCCAGTTTAATCACGATACTTTTTAATCCCAAAAGGTCGGTGTTAATAACCGCAATGGAATTGGTTGGAATGTTAACATCCTTGGTCAGGTTAATATTAACCAGGATCTCCTTCATGTTTTTATCAGTAGTAATGCTGTACACCGTGCCTACCTGCAAACCATTTATCAAAACCGGGTTTGAATTGGCAAGTCCCTGAACATTGGTGTATTTGGCATAAAGGGTATGACTTTTTCCAAAAAAAGTTTTTCCCTTTAAAAAATTAAACCCCAGCACTAATAGAACAATAGCTATTACGGTAAGGGCGCCTATTTTGGTTTCGTTTGATATTTTCATTGCAGGTATCTGGCTTTTACAGCAATCTTTGCAGCAGAAGTTAAAGTAATTTAATTAATATTTAATAATTCAAACCTTACCGATGCATTATTTTTCAGGTCGGCAGATAAGCGGACCTCATACCGGTTTATACCATCCGTAATGATCATAAGGGCAGTATTAGGTGGTATATCTCCTAAATTATTGGCATATAAAATCAATTCATTTGTTTTTCCTTCTGCTAAATTAAGGGTAAAAGAATGCGCAGTGGCTGTAAGGGATTTTTTATCTATGATCATTGAATGGTTAAAGTAAACAGACACGATATCATTATCAATTTCACCATCATCATACAGGTCTACTTTTATGTTGTTGCTTTTAACCTGTATTATTTTTGAATCCCTTACCGGTCTTTTTTCAGGTACAGGCAGGGGAACCGTATTTTTATTTTCGGGCACTGCTGCCGCTGATGTGTTATTTGTGCCTTCTACCTGTTCTTTATAACGCTTAACGGCTTTGGTAATTGCCTCAGCCAGTTCCTGCTGGCCTTTTTCGCTGTTAAGATAACGTTCATCTTCGGGGTTATTGATAAAACCTGTTTCAATTAAAATGGCCGGCATATTGGTAGCCTGCAGTACCCATATACCTTTTTGCCGCTGACTTACGCCTAAAGCCTGCCTGCCGGTCTGATCCACTTCATCATTTACCAAAGTAGCCAGCAGATCACTTCTTTCCTGGTATCTTTTTGCATAAATAGCGGCCACTGTTCTTTTCTCCGGGCTTGAAAAATCCAGGTTGTTTTCTACCGAATCAACACCATCGGTTTCAATTTCAAAATTCTCATCACCATCCATTATGGCTTTTAATTTATCACTGGTCTTGTGTGCCGCAAAGATCCAGACACTCGTACCGCTTCTTGTTAAGGGGTATTTAAAATATTCATAAACCGGTTCAACAGATTGGTAAGGCTTTTTTTTCTTCTTCTTACCTTTTCCGGTTACCTTGTAACGGGTAACAGTATGTGTGCCTATCTGACGCCTTCCTGTTTTTAATGGACCACTATCTGCATGTATACATAAAAAAAGATCGCCTTTATTTTCATTGGCAATTCTTGCTTTTTCTCTTGGGTCCTGGTAGATATCTGTGGTGCGGGTAGGAACAACATTAACATCGGGCATTTGTTTCTTTATTTCAGCCACTAATTTTAACGTGATCGAAAGGGTTAAGTCTTTTTCTTTGGAGCGTAAAGAATTCTCATATTGCCCGGTAGCACCGGGGTCTTTTGTACCACCATGGCCGGCATCCACAACAATTGTTTTAATTTTTTTCGGACCCTGGGAAAAAGAAACATTTAATATTAACACATTCAAAGCAGCAAATAGAAATAAAACCGGCACTTTGTTCATGAACATATTCATTCGTTTAATAAGGGGTTAGTAATTAATCAACGATTCACATTTCACCGATAACTATCGGGACTTAATGGCTATTTTTGCCAATCTTTACTATGAACCATCTGAACAAAGGTAAGGCAAAATACATATTGGTATTGGTAGCTGTATTGCTGTTATTCACCATAACGCTGTATAGTAGTGCTAATGTTTTTGATGCTGCAGAATTTCACAGTTTTTTAACTTGGGATACCGTTCCGGTAAAATCTGGAAAGATAATTAGTTCATTAAACAATGATTCTATAAAAAAACGTGATCCGGCAATACAGGATAAAAAGTCGGATACAGACATTGTAATTAAAACCGATACTTTTTCTTTCCGGTCATCCAAAGAGGCTTTAGAGGCACCGGTAAGCTATCATGCGGATGATTCGATGGTAATGGATATACCTTCAAAAAAGATCATCCTGTACGGAAAAGAAACCCGGGTGAAATATTTAGAT
This sequence comes from Chitinophagaceae bacterium, assembly GCA_031414035.1. Classification (GTDB taxonomy): domain Bacteria; phylum Bacteroidota; class Bacteroidia; order Chitinophagales; family Chitinophagaceae; genus Ferruginibacter. The sequence goes on from JANOGE010000166.1 coordinate 12,850, forward strand.
AATGAACTCATTTCTCCAAGGATCGAATTTGATCAGCGAACCAACCTGGTAAGTGCTTACCTGGTAAAAGACAGCAACGGAAATGTAATTGCCTATCCTGAATTTAACCAGGCTGACTTTAAAACAAAAAGTGATTCCATTAAATTCAATATGAAAACGGGGAAGGGAATTACCAAAGGAACCTACACACAACAGGATGAGTTGTTTGTTTACGGGGAAAAGATAAAGAAAGTAGATGCTGATATTTTTTATGCGTTCAGGGGGCGATTTACTACCTGTAACCTGGATACGCCCCATTTTGCTTTTGTAAGTAAAAGAATAAAATTCGTCAATAAAAAAATGGCTTATTCCGGGCCTGTCCATCCCGAATTTGAGAATGTGCCCATTCCGGTTTATCTGCCATTTGGTATTTTTCCCCTCCGGCAGGGAAGGCATTCAGGTTTGCTTCCCCCGACTTTTACAGCCAATGCAGAACTTGGTTTGTCCCTGGAAGGTTTGGGTTATTATAAAGTGTTGAGTGATCGCTGGGATGCTGCAATACGGGGTACCATTTATTCTTACGGTGGCTGGACAGCAAATCTCAGCCCCCGGTATTATAAACGCTATCATTACCAGGGAAATTTTACACTGAATGTTTTGCATCTCCGGAACCTCGACAAAGAAGGAGCCAGGGGTTTTAATGTTCAATGGACGCACAGTTACGATTCTAAAGCCAGGCCGGGTGTAAATTTTAATGCCAGTGTAAATGCAGGCAGCAGCGGATATAATTCGGCAGTTCCCAATAATCCGCAACGAAATTTTCAAAACCAGTTAAACTCATCGGTCACGTATTCAAAAACCTGGAAGGATAAACCATTTAACCTTAATGTTAGTGGCAATCATAACCAAAATACCAACACCAAATTATTTAATATTAATCTGCCGGATATTGGTTTTAATGTAAACACATTATATCCTTTTCGCCGTAAGGAAGTAATAGGGACCTTTAAATGGTATGAGAATATTGGTATTGCTTTAAATACAAACATAAAAAGCCTTTCTTCTTTTTATGATACGTTAGGCAACTTTTTTAAAGAATTTGCGGATAAACTGCAATGGGGCGCTAATCATAATGTGCCTATTACCTTATCCCTGCCACAGGTAGGTAGTTTTCAGTTTACGCCTTTTGTGAGTTATCAGGAACGCTGGTACCAGGAAAAATTTATACGAAGCTGGAATGACACGGATAAAAAATTAGATACGGCCATAAAAAACGGTTTTTTTACGGCCCGGGAAATGAATTTTGGAATGGGGATTACTACCCGTATTTTCGGAATGTTTACTTTTAAAAAGAAAAACAGGGTTCAGGCAATCCGACATGAAATACGGCCTCAGGTTTCAGCAAATTACAAACCGGACATGAACAGGCCATTCTGGTATTCTACTCAAATCGACACCTTTAAAAATTTCAGAAGATACTCGGTGTATGAACGAAGCATATTTGGCGCATATGGGGAAGGTAAATTCGGAGGATTGAATTTTGGGATAGATAATAATTTACAAATGAAGATTCGCAATAAAAAAGATACCGGGGAAGCGGCCATAAAAAAAATTACATTGATAGATGGGTTCAGTATAACCAGCAGTTATAATTTTCTGGAAGATTCTTTTCAATTAAAGCCATTTAATATAAATCTCCGCTCCAATCTTTTTGATAAGATAAGTATTTCGGCAAGTGCTGTGGTTGTACCTTATTTAACAAACAGCAACGGGGAATTTATCGATAAGCTGATCTGGACAAAGAAACCTATTGCTTTGGGTACACTTACCAATGGCAATATTGCTGTTCAAACCCAGTTTAAAGGGGGGGATAAAAGTGAACAGCTGCCCATTACCAATCAACAGAATACCCAGGTTAATACGGTTTCAGGCATGCCTTTAAATGAATACCAGCAGGAAGCAGCCTATATCAGCAATAATCCCGGTGAGTTTGCCAATTTTAATATTCCATGGAGTATCAGTTTTTCATACGCATTTAATTATAATCGCAGCCCCAACGGCTTAGGCACGGGCTATACCCATTTAATTACTCAAAACATTACCTGGAGCGGCTCTTTAAATCTTACTTCCAAATGGCAGATAGGATTAAACGGCTCATACAATATAACTTTAAAGGAACTGGGTTTATTGAGTATGTATTTTACTAGAGAAATGCATTGCTGGCAAATAGCCATCAATGTATCACCTGTTGGTAAGTATCGGTCATTCAGTATCAATATAAGTCCTAAGTCGGGAATATTACGGGATTTGAAGATTAACCGCAGCAGGTATTTTTATGATCTGTAAATAGACCGTCGGTTTGTAAAGGGTTTCGGTTCCTAAGCATGTTCAATATAATATGCCATCATTGCTGAAAATACTTTCTCTTTTAGCTCTTTTACAGTTATATCTGATGAAGATACAGGGGGTAAAAAATGCATGTTTAATCTTGCAGGTAAAAGGAAGAATTTTTTATTAATCGGCATTGCTTTTTTTGTGCCGGTAATTACACAGGGAATGATCTCTTTTTTTGCTGCAATGGCCAGTTTAAAAGCACCGTCATAAAAAGCTTTGATGGGGTCATTGCTCCGGTTACGTGTTCCTTCGGGATATATACACATATGCATACCAGCCGATAAAACTTTCTTCATAGCCTCAAAACTTTTTATGCGGCTTTTTTCATTTTTCCTGTCTACCAAAACAGAACCCCTTTTATAAAACAAACCAAACAACGGAATTTTGGCAAAGGATGCTTTTGCAATGGTTTTATTTGCACCCGGAACATAAGGGGCAGATAGGGGGACATCTAATAGTGCATTGTGATTAAAGACTATTATGTAAGCCTTATCTGGTTTAAAATTTTCCTTTCCACTTACTTTAACCGGGCATCCAATCAAGAACAGCCAGGTATTCATCCATATTTTTGAAACAGCAATAAAATACTTTTGCCCCCCGGGGTCTTTCATCAGGTGGGCAAGCATAGAGATTGGAAGAATGATCAAAAAACTGATCAAAAAAGTAACCAATCCCCAAAAAGCCCAGATACGTCCAAATATATTTTTAAAGGATGTCATGTTTCTTTTTTTCCGGTTTAGGGGGTAAGCAGTTTCCAGTCTATAGGGGATAGTCCCTGTTTTGTTAACAGTTCATTCGTTTTTGAGAAATGTTTGCATCCAAAAAATCCTTTGTCAGCAGAAAAAGGTGACGGATGCGCTGCTTTTAAAACAAAATGTTTTGTTTCATCAATTAACAATTGTTTTTCCTGGGCAAACTTCCCCCAAAGCAGGAATATAATTCCTTTTTTTTCATCCGATATTTTCTGTATAACAGAATCGGTAAACGCTGACCAGCCGAATCGGGCATGGCTAAATGGTTCGTTGGCCCTTACCGTGAGTGCAGCATTTAATAAAAGTATACCTTGTTCAGCCCAGCGGGTAAGGTTACCGTATTGTAAAGGCATGGCTACCCCAATATCACCCTGAATTTCTTTAAAAATATTAACCAGCGATGGGGGAGGTTTGATACCATTTTGTACCGAAAAGCTTAAACCATGCGCCTGTCCTGGCCCGTGATAGGGGTCCTGACCCAATATGACAACTTTAAGTTTTGAAAATGGCGTTTGGTTAAACGCATTAAAAAGGAGTGGCCCGGGCGGGTAAATAATTTTACCTGCTGCTTTTTCCGTTTTTAAAAAAGTAACGATCTGTTGAAAGTAAGGTTTGGCGAATTCATTTTTTAAAACTTCTTTCCACGATGACTCCATTTTTACGTCCATACAACAAAGTTTTTATAAAAATAAAAAAGAGTCGCCATAAAAGCGACTCATATTTTTAAAAGTGATCCGGATTGGATTCGAACCAATGACCCTCAGCTTAGAAGGCTGATGCTCTATCCAACTGAGCTACCGGACCAAACCGGGCGCAAATATACGGCAATTCATATTTTTTTTGGTTCACTGTTATTCAAAATCTTAGATTTGCATTCTTCAATTTTACGAATATGAAATTCTGATTGCACTTAAGGACCGCGGCAATGCTGCTCTGGTATTTCTTCTTTCCTTAAGTTTCCTTTTTTTATCAGCCGCTATGTTGCGGTATTTTTCATTTCATATAAGTATCAATAATGACTGCACTAACCAATCCAAATACAAAAACTTCTATTTTTAAATTATTCAGGCAGGCCATTCGAGGCGATATTAAAGACTTTACTTCAGGCAGTATTGACCGTGCCATATTTTTATTGGCGGTACCCATGGTACTGGAAATGTCACTTGAAGCATTATTTGCCATAGTGGATATATATTTTGTAAACAAAGTAAGCCCGGCTGCTGCTGCCGTAGTTGGACTTACAGAATCTTCCCTTACCATATTATATTCCATGGCCTGGGGATTAGCCATGGGGGCTACGGCATTAATAGCCCGAAGAGCCGGAGAAAAGGATTATAAAAAGGCCTCTGCTGTAGCTGCCCAGGTAATCATTATTGGTACCTTACTTTCTGTTCTTATAAGTATTTTCGGAATTATTTTTCCGAAAGAAATTCTGGGTTTTATGGGGGCAGGTAAGGAAGTAATTGCAGAGAATTACAGGTTTACCCAATTTATGTTGGGGAGTAATATTGTTATCATGCTGTTATTCGTAAATAATGGTATTTTCCGGGGGGTTGGCGATGCTTCTATTGCAATGAAAGCGTTGATTTTTGCAAATATCATCAATATTATCCTTGACCCTCTGTTGATAATGGGTTATGGCCCTTTTCCCAAAATGGGATTGATGGGGGCAGCAGTGGCAACTACAATTGGCAGGGGTTGCGGAGTAATCTATCAGTGCTATCATTTATTCAACGGTAAGGACATGGTAAAACTTGCTTTAAAAGATATTAAAGTAAACCTGGGGCTTATAAAAAACATTCTCAATACTTCATCAGGCGGCATGTTTCAGTTTCTTATTGGTAGTTGCAGCTGGATATTTTTGGCGAAGGTCATTGCTGAATCCGGAGTGGAAGCTACTGCCGGATATTTTACTGCAATACGGATCTGTATATTCACTATTTTGCCTGCCTGGGGTATCGCTAATGCGGCAGCCACACTTACCGGTCAGAACCTGGGGGCAGGGCAACCCGAAAGGGCCGCAAGATCTGTCTGGCGAAGTGCATTCCTGGCATTATGTTTTTTTGCCCTGGTTGCCCTGGTCTTTTTCTTTTTTGGAGAAAACCTGATGACGTTTTTTACAAGTAACAAAAAGGCTATCGAGCAGGGCACCCTTTGCCTGCATGTACTTGCCATTGGCTATATGTTTTTTGCCTATGGGATGGTGCTGACTCAGGCTTTTAATGGTGCCGGTGATACAAAAACACCAACTTATATTAACCTGTTTGTGTTTTGGGGATTACAAATACCGATGGCCTATTTTCTGGCAAAATATTTAAAAATGGGACCGTTAGGGGTATATATCGCCATCGGGATAGCTGAAAGTGTACTGGCAGTAGTCAGCATTATTGTATTCCGAAGAGGGAAATGGAAACTGGTAAAGGTTTGATTTTAACTATCTTGGCGCAAAATAAAATTAATTACAAATTTTGCCTTTCCATTAATTTAACATTATATTTGCAAATAACTCAGATAAAAAATTTTAATCAAATTAAAGTTTATGAAACAAAAACTAACGCTAATTCTGGCATTATCTCTTTTAGCCACAAGTACTTTTTCCCAAAAAAATAAAAAATCGGGAAATGATACAAAAAAGGGACCACTTGTGGGAGTACATTTTAATATGCAGGACTTTAAGGCTCCTACAGGTATCAAAGATCCTATTTCAGGTAAGGTTTACAGTAGTATCAGAGATATGGATAAAGGGTTTTCTTTTTCATATTGGAAAGGTATTAAACCAAGAATTGATTTTTCATTAAAACTTAATGCTTCGTTCCGTGATTACAGTTCTATTTATTATGGTGTACCAAAAGAAACTGAAATCGGTCTTGAGTTGGAACCATCCATAAACATCCGGCCTTTTAGTGATGCTGCATTGTTTAATCCGTTTTTAACAGTAGGTGTTGGCGGAGGTCTTTATACTAATCATTTTGGGGCTTATTTACCTGCAGGGCTTGGCCTTCAGGTTAACCTGAATAATACTACGTATCTTTTTGTACAGGGCCAATATAGATGGACCCTTACTAAAAAGACCTTAGGTGATAATCTCTTCTATTCATTTGGTATCGCACAAAATGTAGGAAAAGAAAAAGTAATAGTTGTTCCACCACCACCACCACCACCGGTAGTAGTTGTATTAGACAAAGATGGCGATGGTGTTTTGGATGTTGATGACAAATGCCCTGATGTAAAAGGCCTTGCTTCATTAAAAGGTTGTCCTGACAGGGATGGTGATGGTATTGCTGATGGAGATGATAAATGTCCTGATGTAGCTGGTTTAGCCCGTTACCAGGGATGTCCTATTCCAGATACTGATAAAGATGGAATTAATGATGAAGTTGATAAGTGTCCAACAGTTCCGGGTCTTTCCCGTTACCAGGGATGTCCTATTCCTGATACTGACGGGGATGGTGTAAATGACGAAGAAGATAAGTGTATCAACGAAAAAGGACCTGCTTCTAATTTTGGTTGTCCGGTAATAAATGAAGCCATTGTTGAGAAAATGAATGTTCTTGCAAAGCGTATTTATTTTGAAACAGGCAAGTTTAAATTATTGGCTAAATCAAATACATCATTAAATGAGGTAGCCAGGATTCTAAATGAAAATCCTTCTTTCAATATTGATATTGATGGTCATACGGATGATGTAGGTAAAGATGACATGAATCAAACTTTATCGGAAAACAGGGCAGCATCTGTAAAAGCTTATTTTGTTGACAAAGGTATTGCTGAAAGCCGCATCACTTCTACAGGATATGGCGAAACCAAACCATTAGCTGATAACAAAACAGCTGCTGGCCGTGCCCAGAACAGGAGAGTAGCACTTCGTCTGAAAAATTATTAACAGGATATCACTATAAATAAAAAAACCTCCGCTAAAGCGGAGGTTTTTTGTTTAATTACAGTACAATAATAATTAAATAAACAAGGTTACTGTATCTTTTCTTCCAGTTTCACTACTTTCTCAAAAACCTCTTCATAATCGGAATTTGCCTGTCTCAATTCTAAGGTCATGTTTTTATAGGCTGTTTCCGTTTCAAGGAATCTGTTTTTATCACCATACACTTCCGGGGATGCCAGGGCTGTTTCCAGTTCGGCCTTCTTTTTATTTAACTGTCCGATCTTTTCTTCCAGTTGCTGAAACCTGTTCTTCTGTTTCTGCAGTTCTTTTTTTAATTCTTTATCAATGGAAGAACGGGGCTCGGGGTTTTCCTTTTCCTTTTTATTTTTCTTTAAAAGTATTTCTGCATCTTCCTGTTTTACCGGTTTTACTTTTTGTTCCTTGTTTATTTCTACAGATCTTCTTTCTTTCCAGTCTTCCCATTCCCCATAAGTCCCTTTAAATTCAAGTATTTTATGATCTTCTATCTCCCAAATTTTGTTGGCTATCCGGCTGATGAAATACCGGTCATGACTTACCAGTACAATACTGCCTTCATATTTATTCAGTGCCTCTATCAATAAATCAACTGAATGTATATCAAGGTGATTGGTGGGCTCATCCAGAATAAGGAAATTTGCTTTACTTATGATCGTTTTGGCTAAGGCTACTCTGGCCTTTTCTCCACCACTTAAAACTTTAATTTTTTTATCTACATCGTCACCACTGAATAAAAAACAACCCAGTAAACTTCTTAATTCCAGATCTGTTTTTCCACTTCCGCTTTCTTTCATTTCATCCAGTACCGTATTATTTATATCCAGTGCCTCAAGCTGGTGCTGTGCATAAAACGAATCATCTACATTATGTCCCCATATCCGGTTTCCGGTATAATGTTCTGTACCGGCAATAATTCTTAAAAGGGTTGATTTTCCTTTTCCGTTAGCGCCGATCAGTGCTATTTTATCGCCACGGTCTATCTCTGCTCCGGTATCTTCAATGATCTTTATATCTCCAAAACTTTTGGATACATGTTTAAGCGTACACAAAATTCTACCCGGCTGTTTATCAACCGAAAAATTAATACGCATATTAGGCCGTTCAATTTCAACGTCTTCAATTCTTTCCAGTTTGTCTAACCGTTTTACAATACTTTGTGCTGCAGCGGCTTTGCTCGCCTTTGCCTTAAAACGTTCAACAAACCGTTCCTGCTGGCGTATGTAGTCTTTCTGATTTTCATAAGCTTTTTTCTGAATATCAACACGGAGTGCTTTCTCAGTTTCATAAAAAGAATAATTACCCGTGTAAAAGTGTAACTGTTGTTGATACAGCTCTACTACTTTGGTTACCATTCTGTCTAAAAAATACCTGTCGTGACTAACGATAACGACAGCTCCGGGATAATGGATCAAATATTTTTCAAGCCATTCAATACTTGGCAGATCAAGGTGATTGGTAGGCTCGTCCAGTAACAAAACGTCAGGATGCATTAAGATCATCTTTGCCAGTAATACCCTCATTCGCCACCCTCCGCTAAATTGTTTATAAGGCTTTAATAGTTCGGCATTGGCAAAACCCAATCCCTGAAGTATCTCCTCGGTTTTGTGATGAATGTTATAGCCACCCAGTACTTCCAGTTCATGCAGGCGGTCTGCATAATCATGAGCCAGTGATTCATCGCCGGTTAATTCCAGTTGCCTGCCAATTGTTTCTATTTCTTTTTCCAGTTGTTTAACCCTTTCAAAAGCTCCCATCGCCACGTCCAGTATTGAATCTTCTGTATCAAAACTTAATAAATCCTGGTGTAAAAAACCAATAGTAGTTTCCCTCCCTTTTTCTACTGAACCTTTATTGGGCAGGTACTGACCAGTTAAAACTTTTAGAAGGGTAGATTTACCGGTTCCATTATAGCCGATAAGTCCAATCCGCTCGTTGGGTTGTATATGCCAGGTTGCGTCTTCTACAATGGTTCTGGCGCCAAATTCAAAAGTTATGTTTTGCAGGCCTAAAAGCATATTAAATATCGGGAGTTAATTTATTTCCGGCGGCAAAAATAACGAATATCGAACCTTAAACTGTAATAAGTGTATAATTAAAAAAATCATTGGGAATGCCGTTAATTTATTTACTGAGGGGTTAGCTTTGCAGCAAACCAAGAAAAATGAAAAAAGTCGTATTTATTCTTTTAATCCTGATCCTGGCCATAGGCGGTTATTATTGGTATGAATTCAGCAGACCTCCCGGCGAGGGTGGCAGCGGCGTTAGACAAGTACCTATTACATTAAAAAAGCATTCTGATGATTTTAACAGGGGAGTAACAACTGCCATGCATGCATATTTTAAAATGAAAGATGCATTTGTGGATGCAGATACAAACGGGGTAAAAGAAAATTGCAGAATATTTATACAATTGTTGGACAGCATACCATTGACAGAATTGAAAAATGATACAGCCGAAATATATGACATTGCCTTTAATGATTATTCAAACATTAAAAGCAATGCAGCTTCATTATTACTCCAAACCAATATTTTGGAGATGCGTAAAGATTTTGGGATGGTTTCAGAAAATCTTTATCCATTCTTCAGAACCATAAATTATGAAGGAGAAAAAATGTATTGGCAAAACTGCCCAATGGCATTTGGGGATGATAAAGGCGCCAACTGGATCAGCAACTCCAAAGAAATCATTAACCCGTATTTAGGGAAAAATCATCCGGAATTTAAAGGAAGTATGTTGCATTGCGGAGAAATAAAAGATACGATTAAAGCACAATAAAACGGGGTATAATATCGGGTAACTATGAAAATATACTTATTAATTATTTGCTTACTGCTGGGTACTTTATTTACAAAGGCGCAAAACAGGCATACGATCAGCGGATATATAAAAGATACCTTAAATGGCGAAACTTTAATTGGTGCAACGATTACCGTTAAGGGATTGTCAAAAGGTATAAGCAGTAATCAGTATGGTTTTTATTCCATCACCCTGGTTGAAGGGAACTATACATTGATCTGTTCTTTTATTGGTTATCAGACTAAATACCTGGAAATTGATCTTACCACAGATACAAAATTTAATTTTGAAGTCTTTCCAAAAATAAATTTGTCACAGGAAGTAGTGGTAACCACCAAAAAAAGGGATGCCAATGTAAAAAATGCACAAATGGGAAAATTCACATTGCCCATTGAGCAAATAAAATCGATTCCTGCATTTTTAGGAGAAGTAGATCTGTTGAAGACTATCCAATTCCTGCCTGGGGTGCGTAATGCGGGAGAGGGTAGTGCTGGTATTTATGTTAGGGGCGGTGGCCCTGACCAGAATTTAATTTTACTGGATGATGCCCCTGTTTATAATACCGGTCATCTGTTTGGATTCTTCTCTATTTTTAATGCCGATGCTATAAAAAATGTTACTCTGATCAAAGGGGGGATGCCTGCACAATATGGTGGACGATTATCCAGTGTATTAGACGTTTCCATGAAAGAAGGAAACAATCAAAAATGGCAGGTGGAAGGCGGGATCGGGGTCATAGCTTCACGGCTGTCCATTCAGGGACCTGTTAAAAAAAATAAATCATCATTCATCATCTCTGGCCGGCGAACTTATATTGATGCATTGTCCAAACCATTTATCAAAAAGACAAGCCCGTTTCGTGGCAGCGGTTATTTTTTTTATGATCTGAATGCCAAGGTAAATTATATCTTTTCGGATAAGGACAGGCTTTACCTGAGTGGTTATTTTGGCAGGGATGTTTTTGATTTTGCAAATGGTAAACAAAGCTTAACCATAAATATTCCCTGGGGAAATGCTACCGGTACTCTGCGATGGAATCATGTTTTCAATAATAAGTTATTTGGTAATACTACGGTTGTTTATAATAACTATAATTTCACGTTCAATGCCCGTCAAAATGATTTTGAATTAAAATTAGCTTCCGGTATACGTGACCTGAGTCTCAAACAGGATTTTGATCTGTATCCATTTACCGGGCATAAGTTAAAATTCGGGGGTATTTATACTTATCACAAATTCACTCCTTCAATAGTAAGCGGAAAACAGGATTCATCGGTGTTTAAACCAAATAATGCTCAAATTAAATTTGGCCACGAAGCGGCTGTTTATATTCAGGATGATTGGGAGATCAATGATAAGTTAAAAGTTCAGGCCGGATTACGATATAGCTGGTTCCAGCAAACAGGGCCATATAAGATCTATGAAACGGATGATAACGGGAACCGTAAAGACAGTATGGTTTTTGAAAAGGGAAAAGCTGTTAAAACATATAATGGGCCGGAGCCACGTATTACAATCCGCTATGCTTTTAATGATGAAACCTCGGTTAAGGCTTCTGTAACGAAGAATTTTCAATATATTCATTTAGTTAGTAATTCCGGTACCACATTGCCTACCGATATATGGGTACCCAGTACCTATAAAGTAAAACCCCAGGTTAGCTGGTTATATGCAGCCGGGCTGTTTAAGAATTTTAAAGATAATATGTATGAAACCTCTGTTGAACTGTATTATAAAAGTATGCAGAACCAGATAGAATATAAAGAAGGTTACACACCCAATTCCATAGAGGATACAGAGAATTCTTTTACTTTTGGCAAAGGATGGAGTTATGGTGCAGAGTTTTTTGTTAATAAAACCAAGGGCAGGTTAACCGGATGGATAGGTTATACATTAAGCTGGACCTGGCGTAAATTCCCGGCATTAAATTTTGGTGAAAAATATCCAGCCAAATATGACCGCAGAAATGATATGAGTATTGTAGCCATATATGAACTGAGTAAAAAATGGCGGTTATCCGGTTCTTTTGTTTTTGGTACCGGCAATGCAGCAACATTGCCCCAGCGGTTTTATATTGTAGGGGGTGTTCTCACCCAGGAGTATAGCCGTATAAACGAATACCGGTTACCGTCTTATCACAGGCTGGACCTGGCCGCAATACTTACACCAAAGAAAAATGAACGGCGTAAATGGAAGAGTGAATGGGTGTTTAGTATTTACAATACATACAACCGTAGAAATCCTTATTTCATTTATTTTGATCAATCCGGAAGTCCTTTTAATGGTACGCTGGAGATACAGGCCAAACAGGTTTCTTTATTTCCTGTCATTCCTGCCATTACCTGGAATGTGAAATTTTAGACATAAAAAAACATCCTCTGGTTGGAGGATGGTTTCATAATATTTTAGAATGATCAGCGTACAAAAGTTTGGTACCTTTCTACAATGGCACCCGGGTATGCAGGATCGGTAGTTGTATTAACCACAGTGAATAAGACACTGGTCAGGGTCAGTATTTTCCACCTGTAGGAATTTGGTAATGAGTTGGAAACAATTGAATCAACGCCTACAAACTGGTATATACCTATGTCAGCGGAAGTAGCATTAAACTTGTATTCAAAATTTCCGTTGGAATCAAAACGTACAAAATTAGGATGTTTTGTCTGGGGTATGATCGTATCCTTAATAAATACGCCGCTTGAGTATATTTTAAGCTGAATCCGGTTGATATCCCACTTGCCTACAACCTGTTGTTCCTTGGGTAAATCATCCGTTTTATCGGATTTTGAGCAGGAATTAATTGTTATAGAAACTGAAAAAAGACCGACAATTAATACCAGGGCCATTAACATCGTTTTCATTTCACTTCAGATATTGGTTAAGGCTAAAACGAAAAATTCACCTCTTTATTGCTTCTTTTTTGGCCTGTGAATAAACCGGATCACACCGCTTTTCTTCAGGTCTGAAGATATGCGTGTTTCATATCTTTTATCCCCATCTTTTACTACCATCAGGGCAGTATTTGGAGGAATAGCCCCGAGGTTCTCCGCATACATAATTAATTCATTTATATCCATGGCATCGTCCACCTTTAATGTTATGGTGATGGCTTTTTCATTAAGTCGTTTTTTAGATATTACCAGTTTGCCATTATAAAATAATGAAATACTATCTCCGTCAATTTCACCATTATCATATAGGTCCACTGTAAAAGTTTCATTTTCAATCTCAATGGTTTTTAAAAGATCAGTATTCCTTTTTTCATATTTGGAATCCGCTCCTTTTCTTTCTGCCGGTTCGGTTTTATTTACGGTCAGTTCATGTATTTCGTTTGCCGGTATATTGGTTTTTACAATTTCCGGTGAAGATGACTTACCCGGAGATTTATTGATTGTATCCGTTTTTGTAATCACTGTTGGTGCTGGTTTTTTGGGTTTTGCTTTTACATCGGGTTGGGGTGATACCTTCTTTGGTGTGGCCTTAACAACCGGAGCCGGTGCTGTTTGATTAGGTTTACTTTTTGCTACAGGTGAAGTCGATTTTGGCTTGTCAGCCTTTGTGGCAGAATTGGTAATATACGATGGACTTTTTTGAAGGATCCTCCGGGATAAAACGGTTGTTCCAAATCCGCAATCACCCTGCTGATCGGGAGCCGGTACCCAACTGCCTTCCAGAGTTTGTTCATCACCCTGTTTAAAATAAGTAAGCTTATGAATCTGAAAGCAATTACGGATGGTAACCGGGACATTTGTTTTGGTCCTTTCAATTTCAATAACTTCAATGTACTTACTGGCTTTGTTTAATGTGCCTTTTAATTTACAAATGGTATAATACCGCTTACCACCATCTGTAAAATATGTATAAGAAAAGCCAGTTACATTTTTTCCTTTACATTCAATCTCCAGCACATAATCACATCGATCACCACCCCATCCTGCAAAAGAACTGCTTTTATCCAAAAACTGTCCCTTCCATTGACCGGTGAAGTCCTGGGAAAATAACGGTGTTGACAGAAAAATCCCAAATAGTAGCTGTACAATTAATTTCATATTTACTTTTAGCTTTTAGCCTGCCACCTTAATTATTCAGGCCTTAATTGATATGGCCGAAGATCTTTATTTATAAATGAGTTGTCTAACTCATCAGATGTTGCCTTCTGCAAAGATATTTTAGATAAATTTTTCCATAGCTAATACTTCGTTAAATTTGCAGCCTGCCGGATTACAGAGGCTAATAAAGATATGATAAAGATAACATTACCGGATGGCGCAATAAGGGAATATGAAAAAGGCATTACAGCCTATGATGTTGCTAAATCTATCAGCGAAGGGTTGGCAAGAAAAGTATTGGCGGCCAATATAAATGGTCAGGTTTGGGATGCTTACAGGCCAATTGAAGATGATGCATCTCTTAAACTACTTACCTGGGATGATTCAGAGGGTAAGGCAACGTTCTGGCATTCTTCAGCTCACCTTATGGCAGAAGCAGTAGAAGCTGGTTTTCCAGGAGTAAAATTTTGGGTTGGGCCCGCAGTAGAAAAAGGTTTCTATTATGATATGGACCTGGGTGACAAAAAAATTACGGAAGACGATCTTGTGCATTTAGAAAAAAAGATGAATGAGCTGGCTAAGCAAAACAATAAATATGTTCGTAAAGTAATCCCTAAGGCCGAAGCCATAAACTATTTTACCGAAAAAGGCGATGAGTATAAACTCGACCTGTTGAGTGGTTTAACCGATGGGGAAATTACTTTTTATACTCAGGGAGGCTTTACCGATTTATGCCGTGGCCCACATATCCCATCAACAGGCGCCATTAAAGCCATAAAACTTACCAGCATTGCAGGCGCTTACTGGAAAGGGGATGAAAAAAATAAACAGCTTACCCGTATTTATGGCGTTACATTTCCTAATCAAAAAGAACTGGATGAGTATGTATTGATGCTGGAAGAAGCTAAGAAAAGGGATCACCGGAAACTGGGAAAAGAGTTGGGCATTTTTACCATGGATGATAATGTGGGCTCCGGCCTGGTATTATGGATGCCCAACGGGACTGTTATTATTGAAGAATTAGAAAGGCTGGCAAAAGAAACCGAAAATGCGGCAGGTTATAAAAGAGTGGTTACACCTCATATCGCAAAAGAAAGTATGTACATCACCAGCGGGCATTTACCATATTATGCGGATAGTATGTTTCCACCGATGGAAATGGACGGTGAAAAATATTATCTGAAACCCATGAACTGTCCTCATCATCATAAAATATTTGATGCGGAGCAAAAGAGTTATAAAGATCTGCCTTACCGTATTGCAGAATACGGCACTTGCTATCGTTACGAACAAAGTGGCGAATTATTCGGCCTTATGAGGGTGCGTTGCCTGCACATGAATGATGCACATATTTATTGTTCCAAAGAGCAATTTGCCCAGGAATTCAGGGCGGTAAATGAAATGTATATCAGGTATTTTAAAATATTTGGGGTAGATAAATATGTTATGCGCCTGAGCCTGCACGACCCCGCTAAACTGGGTCAAAAATATGTGAATGAGCCGGAGCTATGGAAGGAAACGGAGGATATGGTACGCAGTGTTTTAATAGCTACCGGTACTCCCTTTGTGGAAGTACAGAATGAAGCAGCATTTTATGGTCCTAAAATCGATGTCCAGATCTGGAGCGCTATCGGTAAAGAATTTACATTGGCTACAAACCAGGTTGATTTTGCCCAGGGCCAAAGCTTTAAACTTAGTTTTACCAATAAGGATAATCACCCAGAAGTGCCGTTGATCATTCACCGGGCGCCACTGGGAACCCATGAGCGATTCATTGGATTTTTACTGGAACACTATGCCGGAAAATTCCCTACCTGGTTAGCACCACTGCAGGTTAAAATTCTGCCGATTAGTGATAAATTCATGGAATATGCAAATACAATTTTGCAAACGCTGAAAAATGCAGATATTCGTGTTGAGATTGATGAACGGAATGAAAAGATTGGCAGGAAGATCAGAGATACGGAAGTAGCAAAAGTACCCTACATGTTGGTGATTGGTGAAAAAGAAATCAATGAGGGTATAGTATCTATCCGCCGCCAGGGCAAAGGAGATATGGGTGCAAAAGAGCTAACAGAATTTGTGAAAGAAATAGTATCAGAGATAAAAGAAAGAAGAGCGGATTAGTTTTTTGTCATACTCAGCCAGCCAGCCGGGAGGCAGGGTACGAAGCATTTTATTTTTATGATAATCAGATACTTCGATTTCGATAAACAAGGCAAGCATAATAATATCAAACAACATTGTAAACTAAAAATTGTAAATGGCATTTCCACCAAGACCCAGGGGCACATTTAACCCCCGTTTTAAAAAAGAACAGCAGCAGGAACACCGTACCAATCACATGATAAGAGCACTGGAATTGAGGTTGGTTGGTGAAAATCTGGAACCCGGCGTTTATTCACTTGCAGACGCCATTAAAATTGCAAAGGACCAGGAATTAGACCTGGTAGAAATTTCTCCGGGTGCAAAGCCACCTGTTTGTAAGATCATCGACTACAATAAATTTTTGTATGATGAGAAGAAGAAGAAGAAAGAAATGAAGGCGAAGTCAAAAACCAGTGAGGTTAAAGAGATTCGGTTTACACCCAATACAGATGATCATGACTTTGAGTTTAAAGTTAAACATGCTGAAAAATTTTTGGGAGATGGTGATAAAGTAAAGGCACATGTACAATTTAAAGGACGTGCCATTATGTTTAAGGAAAGGGGTGAATTGTTGTTATTAAAATTTGCTGATCGTCTTAAGGATGTAGGGGCATTGGAAGGATTGCCAAAAATGGAAGGAAAGCGTATGCTGGTTATGTTTGCACCAAAGGCCAAACTTTCAAAAAGAAAACAACAGGCTGCAGATAAATTATAATAGTTTTTAAAATAATCATAATTAAAGGGGAGTCTTGCTTCCCTTTTTTAATTTTGTTCAATAAATTGAAGTTAACTTTTATCTTATTGAACTGCAGTGAAATTAAGAGTAGAGATAAAATGCTGAAGTTACAGTAGCACTAAAGATGAACATAGCTATATGGCAGGAACGGGCCGTAATCGTTCCTGCCTTGACTTTTTTGTTACTTTTTGTGTCAAGACAAAAAGTAAATAAAAAAACTTTAAGTGGATACAAGCCTAAATAAATATATCAGTGAAACCGGTTTTTGCTCCCGCAGGGAAGCAGATAAATATATTGAGCAATGCCGGGTTACCATTAACGGAATAGAAGCAACAAAGGGAAACAGGGTAAGAGAACATGATGTGGTATTGGTAGATGGCGAACCCATCAAAAAAAAGAAGGCAGCTGTTTACATGGCACTTAATAAACCTAAAGGAATTACATGCACTACCGACTTAAAAGATAGAACCAACATCATTGATTTTGTAAATTTTAAAACAAGGATATTTCCTATAGGACGATTAGACAAGAGAAGCGAAGGGTTAATTTTTTTAACCAATGACGGCGATATTGTAAATAAAATTCTTCGTGCCGGTAACCAGCATGAAAAAGAATATATGGTTACGGTTGATAAACCAATCACTTTAGATTTTATACAGAAAATGAGGAATGGTGTTCGAATTTTAGGAACCATTACCCAAAAATGTTTTGTAAAGCAGGAAGGCCCAAACCGCTTTAAGATAATTCTGGTACAGGGCCTTAACCGGCAGATACGCCGTATGTGTGAAGCGTTTGGTTATAATGTGGAAAGCCTGAAACGAACCCGTATCATGAATATGACTTTAAGTGGGTTGCCGCCGGGGAAATGGCGCTATTTTACACCTGCAGAGATGGATACGGTAAATAATATGCTTAAGAACTCAAGTAAAACAGCAGAAGGGAATGAGGGTATGGATGAGTAGATTTTATGTGAGATTAATACAGGCATTTAAGACAAAGTGTCATATTAATTAAAAGCGGCCGGTATCTCTAAAAAACCCTAACCGGTAAAAAACTTCTCTCAAATCGTCAAAATTCCGGTCATTTCCCCTTATCTTTGCACCCCGAAAAAGAAAACTCTCTTTTTCAGACATTTCCCACAAGGCTCAAAAAGTGTCCCGTCATTTCGGAACCGCCAGCAGGGAGTAACTCAAAACAGTTATGTAATGCCAAAGGTTAAAACCAACAGCAGCGCTAAAAAACGCTTTAAAGTTACCGGTTCCGGTAAGATCATGTTTCAAAAAGCTTTTAAACGTCACATCTTAACCAAAAAGTCTAAAAAGCGCAAGCGTAATATGCGTAAAGATGGTATGGTTAGTGATGCCAACCTGCATTTTGTCAAACGTTTACTTGGTATGAAATAATACCAGAAGCTCAGTATCATAAACGTGCTGATAAATTTTAACTTTCCACTTTTAACTTTAAACTAATTAAAATATGCCACGTTCAGTAAATGCAGTTGCCAGCAGGGCACGCCGAAAAAGAATATTAAAAGCTGCCAAAGGATACTATGGTAAGCGTAAAAATGTATATACCGTTGCCAAAAACGTAATGGAAAAAGGCTTAACATACAGTTATGTTGGCCGTAAATTAAAAAAACGTGAATACCGCACTTTATGGATTGCACGTATTAATGCAGCCGTAAGAGCAGAAGGTATGACCTACAGCGAGTTCATCAACAAATTAGTGGTTAAGAAAATTGACCTGAACCGCAAGGTGCTGGCCGACCTGGCCATGAATGAGCCGGAAACATTTAAGAAATTAGTTGAGTCTGTAAAGTAAAGCAGGCTTCAGATCTTTATTCTAACCGGGCGTGATGAATTCACTTCCGGTTTTTTTATGCATTAAATTGTGTATTCTGTTACATTTGTAAAAAATATCATCCGGTGGCTATCGGATCACCTTAATTAAGCTGAACAGTAATGGATAATACCTACAACGACCTGGTGCAACAAACCTTTAATTTTCCGCAGGAAGATTTTAAAGTGAAGAACGAGTATTTGCAATACAATGACCTTGATATTAAAGCCCTGATCGATAAGTATGGCACACCCTTAAAACTGACTTACCTGCCTAAGATCGGCATGCAGATCAACAAGGCCAAAAAAATGTTTGCCAGCGCTTTTAAAAAACATAAATACGAAGGGCAATACAATTACTGTTATTGTACCAAGAGTTCACACTTTTCTTTTATTGTTGAAGAGGCATTGAAAAATGATATTCATTTGGAAACCTCTTATGCTTATGATATTGACATCATAAAAAAACTGTACGCTAAAAGAAAGATCACTAAGGAAACATATGTTATTTGCAACGGCTATAAACAGAAACCTTATATCAACCGAATTGCAGGGTTGTTAAACAGCGGGTTTAAAAATGTGATCCCCATTCTGGATAATGTTGATGAATTGAGAAGTTATATAAAATCTGTAAAAGTTCCATTTGACCTGGGTATTCGTGTGGCAGCAGAGGAAGAACCTAATTTTCCTTTTTATACTTCCAGGCTTGGCATACGGGCAAAGGATATATTGGAATTTTATGTAGATAAGATTGAGGGTAATGAACACCGTTTTCAGCTGAAGATGCTGCACATCTTTTTAAACAAAGGAATTAAAGATGATATTTATTACTGGAGTGAGTTGAATAAAGTAATTAATCTCTACTGCCAGTTGAAAAAAATATGTCCCGAACTGGATTCTATAAACATCGGGGGCGGGTTTCCTATAAAGCATTCACTGGGTTTTGAATATGACTACCAGTTTATGATCAATGAAATTGTCCGCAATATAAAACTTGCCTGTAAACGAAGTAAGGTTCCTATGCCGCATATTTTTACTGAGTTTGGAAGTTACACCGTTGGAGAAAGTATGGCTCATATTTACAGTGTAATAGGCCAAAAGATGCAGAATGATAAAGAAACCTGGTATATGATCGATTCTTCTTTTATCACTACTCTTCCGGATACCTGGGGAATCGGCGAAAAGTTTCTGATGCTGCCCATAAATAAATGGGATAATGAATATCACCGGGTGGTGTTAGGCGGTATAACCTGCGACAGCCATGATTACTATGATAGTGAAGAACACATTAATGAAGTTTTTTTGCCCAAACTGGGAGATGGGGAACCTTTATATGTTGGCTTTTTTCATACCGGGGCTTACCAGGATCAGATCAGCGGTTACGGAGGAATAAAACATTGCCTGATCCCATCACCAAAACATATTATTGTAGGGCATGATAAAAATGGCAAACTGGTTGACTGGATTTATGCAAAAGAACAAACAGCACAAAGCATGTTAAAGATATTAGGGTATTAAAATTAAAAATATAATGTATGAAACGTTTATTTGTTTTTTTACTGGTATTAAATTACACAGTCACAGTAAAAGCCCAGTCTGCAGAAGATTCAGTAAAGGCAGCCGTAAATAAATTATTTGATGGGATGAAAAATGCCGATGCAGCGTTATTAAAAAGTGCATTTGCAGATGGGGCCATTTTGCAAACCATTTCAAATGATAAAGACGGTAAAACAGTTGTAACTACTGATCCTATTGATGAATTTGTTGATTTTGTAAGTAAACAAAATAAAGGCGATGCAGACGAGCGGATAACATTTGATGTAGTAAAGATCGATGGGCCATTAGCCATTGCCTGGACGCCCTATAAATTTTATTATAAAGGAGCCTT
Organism: Chitinophagaceae bacterium; assembly: GCA_031414035.1. Classification (GTDB taxonomy): domain Bacteria; phylum Bacteroidota; class Bacteroidia; order Chitinophagales; family Chitinophagaceae; genus Ferruginibacter. The sequence continues at coordinate 33,353 of JANOGE010000166.1, forward strand.
CAGCCATTGTGGGGTGAACTCATTTCAACTGGTAAAGTTCAACAACCAATGGAAGATCCAATACATCATTGATACCCGGCGTAAAAAAGGCTGCGAATAAAGAAAGCCTTCCCAGGACTGGGAAGGCCGTTCCCCGGGTGTTACCGGGATCAAACCAACTGTATACTCATTATGAAAAAAAACTACTGTTTTATTGAATCGTAATTTCTTTAGCACCAATCTTTACTTCTTCTTTTTTAGGAAGTTCCAGTTTTAAAATTCCATTTTCATACCTGGCGGTGATGTTGTTGGCCTCAATTTTTTCATCCAGGGTAAAACTGCGACTAAAAGATCTGTAGCTGAATTCTTTCCGGATCATTTTCTCATTTTCCGATTTTAATTCTTCTTTTTTCTCTGTACTAATGGTTAAGATTTTGCCATCCAGTTTAACATTAAAATCAGCCTTTTCCATTCCGGGGGCAGCTAATTCAATGTGATATGAATCGGGTTTTTCAACAATGTTGGCCGGTGGAAAATGTAATACATCCTCCCGGATAGACTTGCCAAAATTCACCGGCAGTTCATTAAATAATTCATTTATAAATCCATCAAAGGATTTATTGATCGGGTTGTTAACTTTTACAAGCGTCATAGCTATTATTTTTTAGGTTTTAAATTTTTGATTACAAAACGAATGTGTCAAATGATATTCCAAGTCATTTTTTAGGACAATATTGCAAAATGAAAAAGATTTAAAAGTCATAATGGCTGTTTCTGGGAATACCTAATGCCATTATTTCCGTTCAACTGATTTCGATATTGGGAAATGTATGTATCGTTTTGATGTTATTTAGAATAAGTGCGTAATTTTGGTTCACATTATAAAATTTAAAAGATATATGTATCCGGAAGAAATTGTAATACCCATGAAAGAAGAGTTAACAGACAATGGCTTTTCTGAATTATTAACGGCTGAAGCGGTTGAAAATACCCTTGCTGAAAAAGGTACTACCCTGGTTATGATAAATTCAGTTTGCGGTTGCAGTGCCGGTACTGCCCGTCCGGGTGTATTAATGGCTGTGAATAATACAGTTAAGAAACCTGATAATATTACTACCAGTTTTGCGGGTTTTGATATTGAGGCGGTAAATAAGTTACGGGAACATCTAATGCCATATCCGCCATCTTCACCCGCCATTGCATTGTTTAAAGATGGAAAACTGGTTCATTTTATTGAGCGTCATAATATTGAAGGCAGAAGTGCGCAAATGATAGCAGAAAATCTGATCGGCGCTTTTGAACAGCATTGTAATTAATAAATCAGTATTCTTTAAAATTACTAATAAGTATTAAAAAATAACCTCCTGTTGCCATCAGGAGGTTTTCTATTATCATTGAGTTGATTTATTGAAATCTTTGAACGGCTTATCTTTAACTTAGTAATATTAAGCGAAGTAGTATATTGCATTCTTATTATTAAAATATCAACGTAACCGATGTATCCCAATTTGTATTATGTATTTAAAGACTGGTTTGGTGTTGAATGGAAAGCATTAAGTTTTTTAAATACGTTCGGTTTAATGGTTGCTATGG
>JANOGE010000167.1:0-18975 GCA_031414035.1 Chitinophagaceae bacterium
CTTACCTGTATGCAACAGATAATGGCAAAGAAAAATTTATCTACAATATGAAAAGCCGCAATGCAGCCAATTATACTTTGTCAATTGGAAAGCTTATGTTGCCAAAGGAATATACCGGATATAAACAAACCAATGTAAACCTGATGTTTGAATTATTGGGGCAGGTTAATTTTGAAACCGGGTATTCGTTTTTAGATATTGCCCCTTCTGTTCAATTCATTTTTTTAAGCAAAATGAGGCTCGATGCTGCTTACAGAATACCGCTGGTAAAAGATTTGACCAGAACAGCGCCGGGAGGATTTTTAGTAAGACTTGAGTATAATATCTTTAATGCTTATTAATGCTTCTGCAAAAGCAGGCCATAAAAAGACTGGCTTCGTTATATAAAAGTCATGAAGAAAATACTGTTATTCATATTATCCTTATTTCAGAAGAAAAAATGTTGTACATGAAAAGATCAATTTTTATTATCCTGGTATTATTTAGCTCGCTGACAGTTGATGCACAGTTAAAAATTGGAGAAACAGCGCCGGAAATTACGCTTCCCAATGCTGCAGATAGTGTTATAAAACTTTCTTCCCTGAATGGTAAAGTAGTGTTGATCGATTTTTGGGCAAGTTGGTGTGCTCCCTGCAGGGCCGAAAATCCTTCCGTAGTAAAACTTTACAACAGGTTCAGGGAAAAAGGGTTTGAGGTTTTTGGCGTTTCACTGGATGTGAAAAAAAATGCCTGGATAAAAGCCATAAAGCAGGATAAAATAAAATACACCCAGGTTAATGACAATGCGGGGTGGAATTCGAAAGTAGCGGAGCGGTACTTTGTTGATCAAATACCCACCAATTTTTTAATTGACAGATCAGGAAAAATTGTGGCCATTAATATTGAGGGAATGGAATTATTCGATAAGGTCAAAAGCCTAGTGCAATAATTACTTTCCGTTTTAAAATGGAATGAAGCGATCACGGAAATAGACATTCCTGCAGTTATTAATATCTTTTTTCAATAACAACTAAAAGGTTTTTCACTACATCCTTACTAAGCAACTTGCGCTCTTTCCTGTTTATTTTAACCTGGAAGGATTTGTCAAATTCTTCAATTGATTCTACCAGTAATTCATCACCCAGCTTAATATTACTTTTAGTGAGGTATTGCAAAAAACTGTTGGAATGTTCTGCCACACCGGTAAACTTTACTTTATCTCCCTTTTTACAGTCAATTAAAGGTTTGCTGCCGGTTTTAATAAAACGCCCTTTTGCATCTGGTATCAGGTCACCGTGTGGGTCTGCTTTAGGGTAGCCTAAGTGTTTGTTTAATTGTTCAATCAGTTCATCACTTATAACATGTTCAAGCTGTTCTGCAATTTCATGAACTTCATCCCATTTAAACCCAAGGTTATTTACCAACCATACTTCCCAGAGCCTGTGTTTCCGTATGATGTTGATAGCAATAATACGTCCCCGTTCTGTAAGCATTACCCCTTTTGATTTTTCGTAACTTATTAATTTTTTTGCTGCTATTTTTTTTATAAAATCTGTTACTGATGCAGCGTTGATCTGTAAGTTTTCCGCAAGGGAGGATGTACTGACCATGGCCCCGGTTTTTTCATGCAGCTTATATATTGCTTTCAGGTAATTCTCTTCAGTTAACGAAGTCATCTTGGTAGTTTTTACAAAAGTCATGTATTTTTTTAAGAAAATAAATTTAGGAGAGCCTAAATATGTATTTTTGCCAAAGGAATTATTTTAAAAACCCTGCTAATACAGATGAAAAAGACATATATAGTACTGGCAGGTATTGTTGCTGCGGTTGTTTTAATACAAGCCTGTTCAAAATTAGAGCCTGCAGCACCGGGTGGTGATGAACTGCTGGACGGTCCGGTAGAAGGACTCAGCTATGAACAAAACAGGCAGTTCCTTGCCGGTGATGTGGCTTTTAACGATGATATATTTACAGCTAAAACAGGGCTTGGTTCTATATTTGTTGCTACCAGTTGCGGTAGCTGCCATGCCGGCGATGGAAAAGGACATCCATTTACCACACTTACAAGGTTTGGGCAAACAGATAGTACCGGGAATCAATTTCTGCATTTAGGAGGGCCACAATTACAAAACAGGGCCTTACCGGGATTTATGCCCGAGCAAATCCCTGCTGGGGCAACTTTTTCAAAATTCACACCGCCGGCAAATACGGGCCTGGGATTTTTAGAACTGGTCTCTGATGCAAATATCCTGGCAATGGCTGATCCGAATGATACAAATGGTGATGGTATATCGGGAGTGCCTAATTGGGTAGTGTTGCCTGCATTCATTTCACCCAATGCAAATGCCATACCTCAAAATGGAAGATACATTCACCGCTTTGGCAAAAAAGCAGCGGCATATAATTTATTGCATCAAACCGTAAATGCTTATAACCAGGACATCGGCATTACATCATCCTTTTTGCCTAAGGATGTTTATACAGGCCTGGATATAGATCCTGAAGTTTCTGATCTAACCATACACAATGTGGTGTTTTACCTGCAAACTTTAAAAGCACCCATTCAGCGAAATCAAAATGATGCTGAAATAATCCATGGAAAAAATTCATTTATTCAGGCCGGTTGCGAAAGCTGCCATAAGCAAACATTGACAACAGGATTTTCAAACATTGCCCCGCTGTCAAACAAAACATTTCATCCTTATACAGATCTATTGTTACATGATATGGGCCCAGGATTGGACGATAACTATACAGAAGGCAATGCAAAAACCTATGAATGGAGAACTCCTCCACTTTGGGGACTGGGCCTGTCGCTCAACTCACAGGGCGGACAATTCTTTTTAATGCATGACGGCAGGGGAAAAAGTATTGAAGAAGCCATTCAGCTGCACGGAGGTGAGGCTGCTGCAAGTAAAAATAATTTCAATCAAATGGCTTCAGCTGAAAGAAATGCCATCCTGAAATTTTTAAAATCATTGTAGGAACACGCCTCAAGTAAGAACACGCCTTGAGGCGTGTTCCTACAGGCGTGTTCCAACAGAAAAATAATGGACAGAAAAAACTTTATAAAAACCTGTGGCTTTGCATGTGTTGGGGGTATTGGAATGGCCGCCATCCTCCAAAGCTGCAGCACAACAAAATTACCGGGCGGTAAAATTGTTAGCGATGATTTGATAGTACCCATTAGTGATTTTGAAACCAAAAACAAGGGTGCCGTTTATTTCAAAAAGTATGTAGTGGTTCAAAACGATATGTTGCAATATCCCATTTGTATATACCGGAAAAATGAAAAAGAATATACTGCATTGTGGATGCGTTGCACACACCAGGGAACAGAGTTACAGGTATTTGGCGACAGGCTGCAATGCCCAGCCCATGGAAGTGAGTACGATGACAGGGGTGCTGTACAAAACGGTCCTGCTGATGTAAATCTCAGAACCTTTGGGGTAACCATTGAAAAAGATCAACTTAAAATTTCATTGAAGACTGTATGATTAAAATAGTTACCATAACATTTGTTTTATTAATTTTTTCCTGCAATGTATTTGCACAAATTGACCCTTCCTTATTAAAAAGGATTCCAAAAGATACGGTTAACCGCACAATGAATATGGATGCCGTATATAACCGTCCGTTTATTGGTATAGGAAAATTACCGGTTTCACTGGGGGGGTATATGGAAGCTAACTGGCAGCACCTGGGAACAGACGGAGTTTCAGAAGGTCACCAGTTCCAGTTCAGGAGGATAACATTATTTGTTTCATCAAGTATTGGTAAACGCTTAAAATTTTTAAGTGAAATAGAATTTGAAGATGGTGGAAAAGAAATAGCTGTAGAGTTTGCTGCCCTGGATATTGAATTAGACCCTTTATTAAACCTGCGTGGAGGGATGATCTTAAACCCGATCGGGGCTTTTAATCAAAACCACGATGGACCTAAATGGGAATTTATTGACCGCCCCATTTCTGCTACGCAAATGTTGCCGGCTACCTGGAGCAATGCAGGGTTTGGTTTGTACGGAAAACATTATGACAAAGACTGGATGTTCGGCTATGAAGTTTATCTCTCCGGTAATTTTGATAATTCTATTATTGATAACCCGGAAAACAAGACCTTTCTGCCGGAGGCAAAAAATAATGCAGAACGTTTTGAAGAAATAAACAGCGGCCTGCCACTATTCACCGGGAAAATTGCAGTAAAGAACAGCAAAGTGGGCGAACTCGGTTTATCATACATGGGTGGTGTGTACAATAAATTCGAGGATGATGGAATCCGGATCGATGATAAAAGGAGGGTTGATGTATTTGCTATAGATTTCAACAGCACATTACCCAAACTAAATACATTTATTACTGGAGAATGGGCATGGATAAAAGTAAATGTACCTTCTACTTATACTCAGCAATATGGCAATCAACAATACGGGGGTTTTATAGATATTGTTCAGCCCGTATTAAAGAAAAAGGTTTTTGGCTGGGAAAAAGCCACACTCAATCTTGCCTGCCGGCTGGAATATGTGGATTGGAATGTAGGAAAGTTCAGCAGTACAGGTGGTAATATTGCAGAAGACATCTGGAGCATTATGCCGGCCATCAGTTTCAGGCCAACAGCACAAACTGTATTGCGGTTGAATTACCGGTACCAGCAGCAAAAAGACATCCTGGGTAACCCGCCGGCAAAAACGGGTGGGTTTAGTTTTGGCCTATCCACTTATTTCTGATAAAAATTAAATAGCTGCTGTACCAATTACCAAATGCGCTGTATTGTGTTCACTAAAATAAGTTTTGCAAACTGTTTCTGCCTGGTCTAACAGTTGCTGAATTGTTGGTTGCTTATCCGCCCCCAGGGCCGGTTGGGCAGGACGCTGTGGGTTGCCCAGTAGCTGGTATGCTTTTTTATATGCTGCTTCATCTTTTAAAGCGCTTGTTTCCTGCAGTGCTTCTTTTATGGCAACAATGCGTAGCCCGCTGTCTTTTATCCTGCCTGTTTCAGCGATCACCCAGCTTAATGCATAAAAATAATTTTGGGATAACAGTAAAAAATTGTGGCAATCGCCTGCATCAGGCATTTTGTTATATGGGGAATTAATAATTTCTTTAGTAAGATATTTGGCTAAATGTTTGGGAGCATTTTTGGGTTTTCCCAGTTGAATACATCCCCGCAATGCCTGTGGGTAAATGCTTAACCAGCGCAGCTTACGCCTAAGTTCATGCAGATCTGCCTCTACATTATCAAAATGAAATTTGGTTGCTTTTGTAAAAGCTGTGATATCATAAATAGCTTTACCGTAAAATTCATTGATCGCATTTATTTCATCTTTTTCATTCAACCAATCGGCCCCGGCTAATTTTTTCCCTATTTTTTTAACCCGGGTATCCTCACTGCCCAGCCATTTTTTCTCAATCAGCAGTTCATTCATGCTCTGAATTTTTTCTCTTGTCTGTGCCTGTAAATACGTTCTGATTACCGCAGGTATTTTTTTATTTTTAGCAAATTCTTTGGCAAAAGAATCATAATAATCAATGGATCCTATGATATCTTCCAACAGCTTAAAATGCTCTTTGAGTTTGCTAAACTTTTTTTTGTTATGCAGTCCGGTATAGAGTTTAGCCAGGCCTTCCAGCATGAACAGGGGGGTACGGGCATTATTCTGGTATAACCATAGTGCCGGATTTTTTTGTTTGGATGATTTATCAAGCAATATTTGTAACTGGTTGAGGAAATGATAAAATCTTGCTAAACCATTTTTCGTTTCTTTCATTTGGTTTCTTTAATATTAATCAGTGAAGCGGTTATCTTAACCGCTTCGGTCAGTCCCCTTTGGGGGTCAGGGGCCTTCAAAAAAAGCAACATTGCCACCAACCCATTCCTTGTTTTTATTATAGCGGGTGCCGATCATCTTACCTTTACTTAGCCTGGCCAGGTTATGCACTCCTTTTGGCCTTGCCCAGCCATTCTTCCAAAAATAAAACAGTCTTATCTCTGCTTTGGCGGGCCCGTCGGGGGTTATAATAACATCAGCATATTTTACTTTTTTCTGTAAGATCCAGTTCTCCGGGTCTTTCACAGCATCAATATCTTCTTTCGTAACATCAATAACCACTCCCATACCGGCAAAAGAGAATAAGGGTTTTAAAACATAGTTTTCCAGGTCGGCCGGCATTTGTTTTAATTCATTTAAAAAATAAGTTTGGGGTACATAGGGGTTATTAATAAAAGGTAAGGTGAATTTACTGATGCGGTAAAACCAGTTGGGGTGGGTTACCCATTCCACATCATAATCTTTTGTGAGGTCCACTACATCACCCATGCCTTCCTGCTTTTGCAGGTCATCAAAGATCAGCCGGTTGTAAATTCTTTTTACGGGGGTTTTAACTCCATTGTTATCATAGAATAACTTATTCCCTTCGGCTACTAATTTAGTTAAACAAACGGTATTGATACCGAGCAACTGTTGCGTACAATAAAAATCGATCCTTGTTTTTTGTTGCTCCGGGAGAATTTCCAGCAATATCACATGTTCGGGATTGAGATCACCAACAATAATTTCTTTCAGCAATTGTGTATAGGTCTCCTTGGTATAGCCATTTAAATAAGCTGAAAAATTTGAAGGAAGGTTTGCATATTCAGCCGTCAGTTCCGAATGGAATGCCTGGAATCCATACAGGGTTGGAAAGCCCTGCATTTCTATAAGTTGCGGTTCCAGTTCCCCTTTTTCATTTTCACAAATGCCGAAATCGAATACAATGAATTCTGCATGACTGTTTTCATTGGGTACTTTTACATTTGCAGGAATACCTCGCTCGGTCAGCGAAATAAATTTCGGATCAACAATCACATCAATGATATCCTCACAGGCATCCAGCATTTTTTTTGTAAATGGGGCAGGAATAAAAATTGGGGTTTCTGCATTTCTGAAATCGAGGGAACCGGGGTGCAGGGCCTCTAATTTGGTCATATAAGCATCATACTTTTCTTTGGTAAAGTTGGCGTTGAATTTTTCTCTTAATTCTTTTATCATGTAATTACAGATTTAAATTAATCTTTTGGTCAGAATAAAAATAATGATAAAAATTCATTTATCGCTGTCTTTTGTCATGCTGAGGAACGAAGCATCTCTTCCTCCCTAAAACAGATTCTTCGCTATCGCTCAGAATGACAAAAAAGATGCTTCGTTCCTCAGTGTGCTGAGGTAACCTGTCAATCCCGAGGTATGAGGGATCTGATAGGCATTAGTACTACTGCCAACAGATTCCTCACTGTGTTCGGAACGACAGGAGTAGGAGCATAACCCTGTGTAATCTGTCATGCTGAGGTACGAAGCCTGCCTACCGGACAGGCAGGCATCTCAGTAAAAAATAAAATCCAGTAATTTAGGATGAGATTCTTCGCTATCGCTCAGAATGACAAAAAAGATGCTTCGTGCCTCAAGCATGACAAAAAAGATGCTTCGTACCTCAGCATGACAAAAATCTGTGTTTCTATACCTCAACCGGCTGCAAACTTTCTACTGCATTCAATAAAAAATTGGGTAGGACATGTGCATAGGTCCACATAATTTTTTCGGGGTCATTTAAATGGTCAATCATTGATTTCCATTTTTCTTCACCGTGATTTTCAATTACGGTTTTTTTCTTTTCATCGGTTTGCAAATGTAAACTCATACCAATGGCATCGGCTTCGGGATGAAACTGGGTGCCGATCATATTTTCATTGAACCGTACAGCCATTAATGCTCTTTCAAGCGGTACGTGTGGTCTTTCTTTTTCTATAGCTAAAATGGAGGCCCCCATCTGCTGCAATTTATTATGATTGGGTTCTATAACCTGGTAATCCCTGCTGTCAACAGAATAAAAAGGGTCTTTTAAACCGGTAAAGATCATTTCACTTTTGCCTTCGGTTAATAAATGCATGGGAAAAACGCCAAATGAAGTACTCTTTCTTTTACTCACCCTGCCAATATTATAATACCGGCAAACCAACTGAAAAGAATGACAGATAAAGAACACCTGTTTTTTTTGAACATGGGCCGCATTCTGGTTCCAGTCCTCAACCTTATTTAACCAGGAAAAATAAACCTTTTCCCATTCACTCCCTTCGCTTTCCAATGGGCTGCCGGGTCCTCCGCTGGAGATGTAAATATCATAACTCAGGTCAGGGACCTGTTTTTCCAACCGGACTTCAAATTCATCCCAGGTTACGTCAATCTGATTATTTTCGCCAAATTGATTGAGAATTTCACGTATACAACGCATGCCCTGGTTTACAAACCCTTCATACATATCCAGAACAGCAATACGGATGGTTCTTTTTTCGGTCCAGTTCATAATACAAACATAACAATTTTTTAAAAGAAGGGTTTTCTACAATGGCGCACTTTTTATTAACGCATTGTGAATTAATATATTCTACAAAATGAGATTATTCATAATAAGATGATGTATTTCTATATTTATCATGACGAATCTCAGTTTTTCATTATATTATTTTTATCATCTTGCAGGTACTTAATTTAATAAAATGGACTTTAATGAACTGGAATTGCATGCCAGGCAGATTCTATTTAATTATTATAAAAGCAGTCAGCCGGGGCCTGATTCAGCCGAAGAGTTAAAAGAATTTGACAAGATACAAAAGGGTTTTGCCAATCAGTTTGAGTTATTTTTTCCCGATAACCTTGCTCCTAAAACAATCGTTGTTATCCCAAGCCTTACCCTTGACCAGGAAGTACTGGCAAAAATAGATGGAGCCATGCATTATGAAGAACGATTGTTGTGTTTGCTTATGTTGCTGCGTATGCCACGTACCAAATTGATCTACCTGAGCAGTACCCCGATTGACCCGGTTATTATAGATTATTATTTACATTTATTGCCCGGTATTACCGGCTATCATGCAAGAGAAAGATTATCCCTGCTCAGTTGTTATGATGCCTCACCACTGCCACTTACCCAAAAAATTTTACAACGGCCACGCCTTATCGAACGTATTAAACAAAGTATTCCGGCCGGGCATGTGGCCCATATTGCCTGTTTTAATACAACGGCTTATGAGCGGACCTTAGCGGTAAGGCTGGGCCTGCCCATTTATGGATGTGATCCATCATTGGTTTACCTGGGTACCAAAAGCGGGTGCAGAAGAATTTTTATGAAAGTAGGCGTTCACATACCACCCGGTGCAGAAAATTTAGGTACTTATGATGATATAGTACATGCAGTTGCAGGATTAAAGGACATGTATCCTGAACTTAAAAAAGCAGTTATTAAATTAAATGATGGATTTTCGGGCGATGGAAATGCCATACTGAAATACCCGGAGCATATTTCGGCAAAAGAAATGTACGACTGGATACATCATAACCTGCTTAAAAAAATAATTCCCGTAGCAAAGGATCTAACTATTGAGAAATTCCTGGAAAAATTTAAACTGATGGAAGGAATAGTTGAAGCATTTATCGAAGGCGAAATAAAAGTTTCTCCATCGGTACAATGCAGGATAAATCCATTGGGTGAAGTGGATATTATTTCTACACACGACCAGGTATTGGGAGGGGAAAGCGGGCAGGTTTTTCTTGGCGCCCATTTTCCGGCAGATGCCGCTTACCGGGCTGAGATTGCACAGACAGGAAAAATCATTGCAGAGGAATTAAAAAAAGAAGGTGTACTCGGACGATTTAGTATTGATTTTGTTTCAGTAAAGGAAAAGGATGCCTGGAAACATTATGCTATAGAGATCAACCTGCGTAAGGGCGGTACCACCCACCCGTTTTTAATGCTGCAGTTTTTAACCAATGGGCATTATGATGAGGTTACCGGTATATTTGAAACACCAAATAAACAGCAGCTTTATTATTTTGCATCAGATAATTTACAGAATGACGCCTACAAAGGCCTTACACCACAGGACCTGATAGACATAGCCATGTTTCATGGTTTGCATTTTGACGGGGCTGCACAAAAAGGCGTAATGTTTCATATGATAGGAGCCTTATCTCAATTTGGTAAAATGGGTATTGTTTGTATTGGCTCATCACCGGAAGAGGCCTATTTGTATTATACAAAAACAATTGAGGTGCTGGATGCTGAAACTGCTGTAAAATAAAATTGATGCCGACAAAATCTAAGCAGGCTGTCATCATGAGCCTGCCTGACGGTAGGCAGGTGATAGCAAAGGATTTGCGAGACGGACTTACTGATGTTCATTACTGGTTTTTACTTCCGGGCAGATTCCTCATTTCATTTGGAATGACAGAAAGATTTTTATTGAACCAATATCACCGTACCCTGTTTTTCCACAACTTTTCCATTCCTGTCTATTCCTTTTATCATCCAGACATAAGTACCTAATGCTGCTTTTTTCCCTTTATATGTGCCATCCCAGCCCTGCAGCCATTGATTGGTTTGATAAACCAGTTCACCAAAGCGGTTAAATACCCTGAAGTATTCGGTACGCTGTATGCCTACAGAAATGGGCCGGAAAATATCATTCAAACCATCACCGTTTGGTGAAAAGGCATTGGGCACATAATAATCCGGGCCTTCATATACTTTGATAAATACGCCATCGGATGCAGTACAGCCGATGGCATCAGTAACCTGTACAGTAAAATAAGTATCGTTAATCAATGTTGCCATCGGGTTTGCAATAAAAGGATTATTCAACAGTCCTGCAGGGCTCCATACATAATTAGTGCCCCCGCTGGCCAGTAACTGATGCGGCCTGCGGATAATGGCATTGGTATCATTACCTGCAAATACAACAAGGGGAGGCATCATGTACACCCACATACTGTCAGAAACAGAAAAAAGACAACCATAGTTATCCGTAACCGTCAAAATAAATTTCCGGGTGGTATCAATTCTTGCAATGGTGCCGGCAGCATTGGGTGTATTCAATGAATCGGGTGGCGACCATGAATAATTTACCGTTCCTGATAAATTGGAAGCACTGCCCACCAGCAAGGCATTTGTTTTGTAACAGATCGTTGTGTCGTTGCCGGCATTGACTAATGGTTTGTGCAAAATATTTATGGTTACAGAATCATTTCGCTGGCAGATACCCCATTTAGCGGTAACATAATATTTGGTGGTATCGGTTGGTGATGCAACAGGAGTTCTTACCGTATCATAATTTAAAGTTGCCCGTGGCGTCCATTTAAAGGTATCCGTAAGTGCATTGGTTTGTGGTATTAATGTTATTGTGCTGCCAAAACATATGGTACTGTCGGCGCCAAGTTCAAGCCGCATGGTATCATTGAGCGTAACTACGGCACTGGTAATGGCAATACATCCATTAACATCTTTTACTTTTATGTTATTGTAAATTCCAACAGGCAGGTTGTTAAATACAATCCCCGGCTGGTAATTGATACCATTATCTATGGAGTATTGATAAGCAGGTGTGCCACCACTTGCAGATATGCTGATTGACCCGTCATTGTTAGGGCAGGAGGCAATACCACTTATTGCAGACGCATTAACTACAGCAGGCTGTGTAAGGGTAAATGTAAACCCGTAAATGCAGCCGGCTGCATCTTTAATTAAAAAATTATAATTGCCCGCTGCAAGCCCACCAAACAATGGGGAGGCCTGGTATGTTGTGCCTGCATTGATGGAATATTGGTACGGTGGAACACCACCGGCTGCATTTAGTGTGATACTGCCATTACTTACGCCATTACAAAGCGGCGACACCAATGTAGAAGTTGCAGTAATGGCTGCGTTGGTGGTAAGCGTTATGGAATTGGTTCCCGTACAACCGGCAGCATCTGTAATAGTTATAGTGTATAGCCCGGGTGAAAGGCCTGCAAATATATTTGATGGTTGCGATGGACCTCCATTTAAAGAATATTGATATGGTGCGGTTCCACTGGTTGGGTTAATAGTTATTGTACCATTATTGATATTTGAACAGGGCGGATCCACTCCGTTTAAAGTAGAAGTAAGACCTGTACCCTGGATAACATTTATACTAAATGAACCTGAGCATCCAAAAATATCAGTTACGGCAACCGTATGAAGCCCGGCAGCCACATTGGTGAAAATATTACCTGCCTGTGGGGGCCCGCCATCAAGCCTGTACTGGTATGGTGCCGTACCACTTGTAGGGTTCACCGTTATGGTACCGTCATTTAAAGTAGGGCAGGTGGTAGGTGTTGAACTGGTATTGGCCGTTAATGGAGTATTGCCTGCAACCACTGTTATATTAACAGTGCCGGTGCATCCGGCTGCATCGGTGAAAATAACTACATGTGGCCCTGGCGCTACATTCGTAAAAATATTACTTGCCTGCGATGCACCACCATCCAGTGAATAGGTATAAGGCGCAGTTCCCCCGGAAGGTGTTACAGTTATAGTAGCGTCTGTTGATAGCGGACAAGAGGTTTGTGAAGCTGAAATACTGCCCGGTATTGTACTTGTTGTAGTAATGTTCACATTATAAATACTATCGCAACCTGTATTGTCGGTAACAAAAACAGAATAAGGGCCTGCTGCAAGGTTCAAATATGTATAGGGCCCGGGGGCTGTTTGAGGTGCACCCCCGTTTAAAATATAAGTATATGGAGGTATTCCGGCTGTTGGTGTTATAGTAATGGAGCCAATATTTAATCCGCAGGTTGTAGGTACGGTAGTAAGGGTGGCAGGAAGTGAATTGATCCGGTTAAATGTTACCGTATCGGAACTTGTTAATGGAATACCAGTGCAGGAATTAAATATTGTTTGTATTACATATTGTGTACTCGGTAGAGCAGGGGGACAAATATTTGGGAAAGTAATATCAATGAACCCGGGAGTAGGTGTTGATGTAACGCCATCAGCAATAAAAGTACCGCCAATAGTATACAATTTGGAGCTTATAAAATTTGAAACGCCGCTGTTTGGAGTAAAACGGTATCCTTCATTAAATGCACTCCAGAGAGTGGCATTTTTTCCGGGTGCCGCAACAGCCAATGTCCTAGTAAAATCCTGGATACCCAGAATACCCATTCCGGAATTGGTAGTAGACACACACGTTTTACTTTCAAAAAATACATCTATTATTCCGGTTGATTCGTAAATCACCATCTGGAATGTACTTGGAGTGGTTTGACCGCAGTTGTTTCCAAATACCCCAATGTGATAATAGCTGACTACAAATTTTCTGCATGGTGCAGTTCCTTCAACACGCCATTGAATTTTTCTTTCTGGCGGACTTGGGTCTGAAGGTAAAGGATTCGGGGTACTGACGGTTGGGTCCCAATCATAATACGCAGCCATTATTGCCGCTTTGGGATAATAAGTTGCAAACTGAGAACATTGGGCACCCCCGCCTGCATTAGGAATAGGCGGGTTAATAGTATACGCATTGGCACAACCGGCATTTGTTGCATCAAAGGTCATCAGCCCATTTGAGCCCACTACAACACTAGTATAGTTTGCACCATAAAAACAAAAAGTGAAAGGTAGATTAATAAGAGTACTGTATGTATCATCATCATATAAATTCGGATCTTCACTTCCACTTGCTACAATATAGGGTAGGGGAGCGTAGGGAATTGTAGTAAGCAAATAATCACCGGTATTCTTCAGATCAGAAACCTGGTAAGTAAAACTGGTACAAAGTTGACCACAAGCAAGATTTACTATTGTACCATTTATATTTGTAGGAACGCAGCTTTGTGAATTTGTCGTTAAAACCCCAGAAATACAAAATTGGATTAACAGTAAAAATTTTCTCATTGCTGGCCGGGATGGATAAATAATAGATTTCAAGATAATCAAAATCCCTTAAAATTTACACATATTAAAATTTCCATCGTACAAAAGCTTCCATAGCAGCGTATTGGGTGAGTCCAAGCCGGGCATATAGTTGGGCGGTATTGGCATTGCGTTCTTCGGCACGCTGCCAGAACTCACGGTCATCGCTTCCCTGGAAAGGCACACTGTCTTTTTGTGATTGGTGGATGAAAATGCCATGGCGTTTTTTTATCACCTGGTCGGGGCTCATGGGTATGGCCATTTCAATTTCGGTTATGTCCCATTCCTGCCAGGCTCCTTTGTATAACCATAGCCAGCAATTATTGATCCAATGGTTTGTTGTTTGTTGTTTGTAGTTTGTTGTTTTAATCCTCTTCAGAGCCTCTATAATAACATCAAAGCAAACTTTATGTGTGCCATGGGGATCGGCGAAATCGCCGGCACAATAGATCTGTTGTGGCTGTATTTCTTTCAGCAGGTCAACTGTTTTTTGTATATCGGCTTCCCCCATCGGGTTTTTCTCAATGGTTCCTGTTTCATAAAAAGGAAGGTTCATAAAATGTATCTGTTCTTCTTTTAATCCAACGTATTTGCAGGTGGCTTTGGCCTCACATCTTCTTATCAATCCTTTTATGGCACGAATGGTACCGGTATCTTTTTCACTGGATTTTTTTATGGTTAAAAAAGCAGTCGCATCATCCAGTATGTTTTTACTTTTGGTATCATCAATGTCAAACATATTTTCGAAACCAACGGCGAAGTCGATGAAACGGGTAACAAATTCATCGGTTACAGCTATATTGCCACTGGTCTGGTAAGCCACATGCACTTCATGCCCCTGGCCGTGCAGCCGCATAAAAGTGCCGCCCATGCTGATGATGTCATCATCGGGGTGGGGAGAAAAGAGTACTACTTTTTTAGGGAAGGGTTCACTGCGTTCCGGGTGACTTGTGCGTTGTTCTGCAGGTTTACCACCCGGCCAGCCGGTGATGCTATCCCTTAAAAAATAAAATACCTGGAGGTTAATTTCATAGGCATCTCCTTTTTCTACCAAAAGCTCACCGAGTCCATTATCGTTATAATCGTTGTTGGTTAAACTTAAAACGGGTTTGTGCAGTTTCAATGCAAGGTTTACCACCGCACGTTTCATCATGGTATCCGTCCATTCACATTCGCCGGTAAGCCATGGACTTTTAAAACGGGTGAGTTCAGCCGCACCTGTTTCATCAATCACAAACAGGCAGTCATCATGGTTTTGTAAAAGAGAAGCAGGGATTTCTTCTGTGTCTTCTTCTTCCACCGCTTTTTTTATAACCGGGGCTTTAGTTTGCCCCCAGGCCATTAATATTATTTTCCGGGATTTTAAAATAGTACTGATCCCCATGGTGATCGCCATCCGGGGTACCTGGCTCATGTTACCAAATTCATACGCATTGGCGATACGGGTACTGTTGTCAAGCGATATTAACCGTGTTTTAGTATAGATGCCGCTGCCCGGTTCATTAAAACCAATATGACCGTTAACACCAATGCCCAGTATCTGCAGGTCCAGGCCACCGGCATCTTCAATTTGTTTTTCATATTGCTGGCAATGCTCTTTCACTTTTTCTTTTGGGATCATACCATCAGGAAGATGATAATTGCAGGGGTCAATATCTGTTTGCTCAAATAAATTCTTCCGCATAAAATAATGATAACTCTGCAGAGCATCTTTATCCATGGGATAATACTGGTCGAGGTTAAAGGTGATCACATTCTTAAAACTCAGTCCTTCCGTTTTATGCATACGTACCAACTCGGTATATAATGTTTTAGGCGATGAGCCTGTGGCCAGTCCTATAACACATTTTTTTCCAGCTGCTTCTTTTTCTTTAATGAGCGTGGCAATCTGTCCGGCAACAAAAGCGGAGCCGGTTTTTGAATCGGGAAAAATTTTAACCGGGATTTTTTCTAAAGAATCAGTGAGGTCTATTTTAGTCATAATGGTATGCAGCGGGTTGGTATAAAAATACGGTATTTCTTTTGTACTAACATTGTGCTTATATCAGCATCGTTGCCCGCCCGGATGAACTTCCTCCGTTCGGACGGGTGTCACTCTCTTGTACACTTACGGCATCAATCAGCCCCTGCTTAATTAAAATGTTTATAATAAAGAAAAACTCCTGCTCTTGTCATGCTGAGGAACGAAGCATCTCATTCTTAATTAACAGATTTATGTTTTACTGAGATGCTTCGTTCCTCAGCATGACAGCCCGTTTATAAATAATCTTTTGTTTTTTTCTGAAATTAATTTATTCTATTTCAATCTCATCCACAAACAACCAGGCGGGGTTTCCGGCACCGGGTTTACCCGAAGGAATGATACCATAATTTTTTGCAACTACTTTTACATAGCGGCAGTTTTGTTTGCTTTCGATAGTTATTGTTTTGGCGCCTTTGTCCTTTGCCGGATCAATCAGTTTAATTTCCTTTGGAAAGGTTTTTAATTGTTCTTCAGTAAAATCAATGTTTGGTATGTACGTAATTTCAACCTGCGATGGCAGGTAGATCCAGCTTCCATTCTGGTCAAGTACATGGATAGTGATCCTGCTGATATCCGTTTCTGTTTTCAGATCTATCATGGCATTAAGGTCTGTTCCTGAAAATCCTAAAAACTCTGATGATTTAGCCAGGCCTTTTTCATTTTGCACGCCATTTACCAAAGTAAAAGCACCATCGCCGGGGTAAGATTTGTTGGGTTCGGTTGTGAGGGTTATTTTTTTGCCGGTGGCTTTATTAAATGAAAATGATTGCTTAACCGTTGAAAGTGTTTTGTTGTCATTACTCAAAAATTGACAGATTCTTTCGGAGCTTTCACTTATAAGTAATGGTTCTGTATAATCACCAATATAAGAACTTAAATACCCAGCCGTCCATATAATTTTGCCATTTCTGTTTTTAGTTTCCACTTTCCATAAAATGCCATTCAGATCTGTAGTTGGTAAAACCGTTGCCTTTAAATCATAATACGCCTTACTGTAATTAATTTGCTGTTTTTCAAGTCTTTCAAAAATAGCAGGGAGCCTTCTTTCAAAATCTTTCCAATCTCTTTTTTCCTTTGGGCTCCACAAAACCTCACTTAATGCAATCATGCGGGGGAACATCATGTATTCTACTTTGCCGGGGTACTCCATATATTCTGTCCACAAATTTGCCTGTGCCCCCAATATATATATTCCCTGCTCTGCATTCAGTTCTTTGGGTATGGGTTCATAAGCATATACCTTTTCAACAGGGTTATATCCGCCAATGGTTACACTGTCTTCATTTTTGCTTTGCGTATGATCAAAATAAACCGGGTTGCCGGGAGTCATGATCACGTTGTGTTTTTGTTTGGCGGCTTCAATGCCACCGGCTTCGCCACGCCAACTCATTACCACGGCATTGGGTGCCAGACCGCCTTCCAGTATTTCATCCCAGCCAATTAATATTTTGCCTTTGCTGTTTAAATATTTTTCGATGCGCTGTACAAACCAGCTTTGTAATTCATGTTCATCTTTCAGGTTATTATCTTTCATGCGCTTCTGGCAGGCCGGACAAATTTTCCAGTGTGTTTTGGGGCATTCATCTGCACCTAAATGAAAATATTTTGAAGGAAAAAGCGCATTCACTTCATCAATCACATTTTCTAAAAATGTAAAAGTTGAATCTTTGCCGGCACAAAAAACATCATCAAAAACCCCCCAGGTTTCCTGCACCAGTTTTATCCTGCCGTTCTTTTGTTCATCGATACTTTTTTGAGAGATCATATTGACAGGAATTTCCGTTGGTTTAACCGGAAAACAGCTCAGCCAGGGATACGCAGCAATGGCTGCACTGCTGTGGCCGGGCATTTCAATTTCGGGTATCACATCAATATACCTGTCTTTGGCATATTGTACCACTTCTTTAATTTCGGACTGGGTATAAGAACCACCATAACGGATATTATCATTGCCTTTGCCGGGATAACGGCCTATGATGGTACCGTTTCTGATGCTACCAATTTTTGTTAAGCCGGGATATTTTTTTATTTCTATCCTCCAGCCCTGGTCTTCGGTTAAATGCCAGTGAAACGTGTTGTATTTATATGCGGCTAAATAATCAATATATTTTTTGATGAAAGGAACAGGGAAGAAGTGACGGCCTACATCGAGGTGCATGCCGCGGTAGGGGAAACGGGGGTGGTCAATAATTGCAAAATTTGGGATAGATTTTTTGCCATCCCTTTTGCCATCCTGAAATATTTGTGCTAATGTTTGAATAGCATAAAAAGCACTGATTGGTTTCTGACAAAAGATTGCAATACCAGTTTTACCTACGCCTAAAATATATCGTGCACTGTCTTTTTCAGAAAGTGCACTTTCGGGTTGTTGAATTATACAAACAGTATTACTGTCAATATCGATTTTGCCTGATGCTAAATAGATATTCTTTTTTATGAATTTTTCTTTTAGGGTAATGCCATAATTTTCTTTTATCAAGGAGGAAAGCAGCGCTACTTCATTATAAAAAATTTTGGAATTATAACAGAGGATAGTTTTTTCATTTATAGTAAAACTATCTTTTACCATTTTGATGGATACAGGCATCGGCACAATATTCAACTGCGAAAAACAATTTGCAGATAAGAACAGGAATATTATCAAGAAGTTTTTTTTCATAAATAATTTGTGTTTCTTTTCAATTGACCCGGGGCAATTCAGCTTCATTAATTCTTTAAAACAGGTAAAATGATTTTACTGGCATTCACCGCATCGTGATAAATTTTTATTGTTGACTTTTGAAAATCACTGTCATCTGCTTTATAAATATCAACAAACTTTTGTGGGTTCCGGTCGGCCAGCGGGAACCAGCTGCTTTGTACCTGTATCATCAGCTTATGACCTTTTTTAAAGGTATGTGCAACATCAGGCAACGTATATTTTACTTCTGTTATTTTACCGGGTACAAATGCTTCAGGAACGGCAAAACTGTTGCGGAATTTGCCTCTCATAATCTCGCCACGTACCAGCATTTGGTAACCACCCATGGGATAAAGCCCCCTCCCGGCCTCCCCCGAAGGGGGAGGAGTATCGTAGCGAAATGTATCCGGGAAAACATCGATGAGTTTTACAACAAAGTCAGCATCGGTTGTTGAAATGGCTGTCATTAGATCGGCTACCAGCGGGCCTCCAAGGGTTATATCTTCGGTGAGTATATCTGTACTGAATGTAAGCACATCCGGTCTGCGGCTGGC
>JANOGE010000168.1:0-11681 GCA_031414035.1 Chitinophagaceae bacterium
ATTAATTTTCCAAATTCAAATGATAAATCCTACCAATGCCGTCAGAAAAAAAAAAGGTACATAATGCACACCATTCAACAATAAGTAAGAAAAGGAAGCGAAGAAATTAAAGCGAAAAGCAAATCAAGGGCTTTGGACAGTTGTCCGCAGCGCCGTGGTGTTTGTACAAGGGTGTACACCACTACCCCTAAAAAGCCAAACTCTGCTTTGCGTAAAGTAGCTAAAGTACGTTTAACCAATAAAATTGAGGTTATTGCCTACATTCCGGGCGAAGGTCATAATTTACAGGAGCACTCTATTGTGTTAATACGTGGAGGAAGGGTTAAGGATCTGCCGGGTGTACGTTATCATATTGTAAGGGGCAGCCTTGATACGGCAGGTGTTATAGACCGTAAGCAAAGCCGCAGTAAATATGGAACCAAAAAGGAAAAAGCAAAAAAATAATCCTTCGACAGGCTAAGGATGACATTCCGGGCCGATAAAATAAATAACAATGAGGAAGACACAACCGAAAAAAATACCTTTAGCACCGGATCCAAAATTTAACGACAAGCTGGTTACCCGTTTTGTGAACAACCTGATGTGGGCCGGTAAAAAAAGTGGTGCTTATATCATTTTTTATGATGCATTGGATAAAGTAGCGAAGCAAACCGGTGAAGATGGATATGAAGTATGGAAAAAAGCGTTGGCCAATATTACACCGGGAGTGGAAGTCCGCAGCCGCCGTATCGGTGGTGCTACTTTCCAGATACCTGCTGAGGTACGTTCTGATAGAAAAATATCATTAAGCATTAAATGGATGGTAAAATACAGCCGGGACAGAAATGGACGCAGCATGGCTGATAAATTAGCCAATGAAATTGTAGCTGCCAGTAAAGGGGAAGGTGCTGCTTTCAAGAAGAAAGAAGATACTCACCGCATGGCAGAGGCGAATAAAGCGTTTGCTCACTTCAGGATCTAAACTAACTGATCATATCAGGAAGCCGTTTCGCCTCAGCGAGACGGCTTTTTTATTGTTTATGTTGTGGCTTTGTATTTTAAAAAAATGAACGTACCTTTGCGCCGCTAAAAGATGCTTCGTATTACTTTGGATGGAGTTGCACTTATTTAGCATACTATGAGAGTTTTATAAATCATATCGGCCCCGGTTCGCTTGCAAGCGGACGTTATCACTGGGGTATGCTTTTAACAGGGGCATAAAAGATCAGCAAAGAACATAAGTAAGGAGTGCGGTACCAATGAAGTTTATTTGAAATTCAAAAACCGGATCACCATATTATTCATTTAAAAAAACAATAAAAATATAAAAATGTCAGATTTACGTTATCAACGAAACTTTGGAATTGCTGCTCATATTGATGCAGGAAAAACCACTACCACCGAACGTATATTATACTATACCGGTGTAAACCACAAAATTGGTGAGGTGCATGATGGCGCCGCTACCATGGACTGGATGGCACAGGAACAGGAAAGGGGAATTACCATTACGTCGGCTGCTACT
This sequence comes from Chitinophagaceae bacterium, assembly GCA_031414035.1. GTDB lineage: Bacteria > Bacteroidota > Bacteroidia > Chitinophagales > Chitinophagaceae > Ferruginibacter. Next base: position 1,505 of record JANOGE010000168.1, read on the forward strand.
ACCTGTTTCTGGAATTTTCCGATGGAACAGGGCAAAAAAATTGCCGATACAAAGCAATATAAATTCAATATTATTGATACCCCCGGCCACGTGGATTTTACCGTAGAGGTAGAGCGTTCATTACGTGTACTGGATGGATTACTGGCCTTATTCTGTGCCGTGAGTGGTGTTGAACCACAATCGGAAACAGTTTGGCGCCAGGCTAATAAATACAAAGTTCCCCGTGTCGGTTTTGTAAATAAAATGGACCGTGCCGGAGCTGATTTTCTTAATGTGGTAAAACAAATTAAAGAAATGCTGGGCGCTAAAGCCGTGCCTTTGCAACTACCTATTGGTGCCGAAGATGATTTTAAAGGTGTGGTAGACCTGATTACCATGAAAGCCATGGTATGGGATGATGCAACATTAGGTATGACCTTTAATGAAGTTCCTATTCCTGAAGATATGGTGGAAGACGTGAAAGAATGGAGACAGCATTTGATTGAAGCCGTTGCTGATTATGATGATAAGCTGTTGGAAAAATTCTTTGATGATCCTAATACGATAAGCGAAGATGAAATACATGAAGCTATCCGTAAAGCAACCATTGATATCTCGATCATTCCAATGATGTGTGGTTCATCTTTTAAAAATAAAGGGGTACAAACAGCATTGGATGCCATTGTACGTTACTTACCAGGCCCGATGGATATTGAAGCAGTGAAAGGAATCAATCCGGATACCGGCGAAGAACTGTTACGTCATTGCGATCCTAAAGAACCATTCAGTGCTTTGGCATTTAAGATTATGACCGACCCTTTTGTGGGTCGATTGGCATTCTTCCGGGCTTATTCAGGAAGATTGAATAGTGGCAGTTACGTATTGAATACCAGGACAGGAAAGAATGAAAGGATCAGCCGTATCATGCAGATGCATGCCAATAAACAAAACCCGGTTGATTTTATTGAAGCAGGTGATATTGGAGCAGCCGTAGGATTTAAAGATATTAAAACCGGTGATACCTTGTGTAACGAAGACAATCCGATAGTACTGGAAGCTATGACCTTCCCGGAACCGGTTATATCCGTTGCAGTAGAACCAAAAACACAGGCTGACGTTGATAAAATGGGTATGGCGATTGCCAAATTGGTTGAGGAAGATCCAACATTAAGGGTTAAGACAGATGAAGAAACCGGGCAAACCATTTTAAGTGGTATGGGTGAATTGCACCTGGAGATCATTGTGGATCGTATGCGTCGTGAGTTTAAAGTGGAAATTAACCAGGGGGCACCGCAGGTGGCTTATAAAGAAGCTTTCCAGAATTCAATTGAACACCGCGAAACATTGAAAAAACAAACCGGTGGCCGGGGTAAATTTGCCGATATCATTTTTGAGATCGGGCCCGCTGATGAGGAGTTTTTGAACGATAAAGAAAAGAATAAAGGCAACTTCCAGTTTGTTAATGGTTTGTTTGGTGGCAGTATTCCCAAAGAATTTGTACCTGCTATTCAAAAAGGTTTTGAATCAGCCATGACAACCGGTGTTTTAGCCGGTTACCCTATGGAAAGTATGAAAGTACGCGTATTTGATGGCAGCTTTCACCAGGTAGATAGTGATGCGATGAGTTTTGAACTTTGTGCAAAACAGGGTTATCGGGAAGCAGGGCGTAAAGCAAAACCGGTTTTGCTTGAACCCATTATGAAAGTAGAAGTACTGACCCCGGATCAATATATGGGTGATGTTACCGGTGACTTAAACCGTCGCAGAGGAATGCTGGAAGGTATGGACAGCAAGCATGGAGTACAGGTTATCAAAGCCAAAGTGCCGTTGAGCGAAATGTTCGGTTATGTAACTCAATTACGTTCTTTATCGAGTGGCCGTGCCACTTCAACCATGGAGTTCAGCCATTATTCCCCTGCACCAAATAATATTGCAGAAGAAGTGATAGCTAAACAAAAAGGTAAAGTAAGGATCGGGGAAGAATAAAAGAACCCCTCCGGCCCCCTAAAGGTGGAACTGATTATGGAGGGGATAAAAATGAATTTATAGAAAACCCCATTCTGTTTCGAGTGGGGTTTTCTATTTTGCGTACGTTTCTGTTTTTTTAAACATGTTTTGCATTTGTAAAAATGACGTTGTATTTTGTAATACTTAATCAACCGCTATGCAAAATATTAATTTAGAAAACCTGCTGTTAATTGACATTGAAACCGTTTCCGAACATGCTTTATTTGATGGGATGAATGATGAATGGAAAGCGCTCTGGACAGAGAAAGTTATCCGTACTTTACCTGAAAATGTTTCCGCAGCTGAGTTTTACCCACAGCGTGCCGGCGTGATGGCTGAGTTTTCAAAAATTATTTGTATCAGCATTGGTTATTTCAAAAAAGATGGAAATGCCCGGCAACTTCGCATAAAATCATTTTATGGTGATGATGAGAAAATATTGCTGCAGGATTTTATGGCAGCGCTGGTGAAGATGGAAGCCAGTAATAACAAATGGAGTTTTACCGGGCATAACATTAAAGAGTTTGACATACCATTTATATGCCGCCGTTTATTGATCAATGGGTTAGTGATTCCTCCTTTTCTTGATTTTCAGAATATGAAACCATGGGAAACCAATATGGTGGATACGTTTCAATACTGGCGGTTTGGCGACTATAAAAATTTTACTTCTTTAAAATTACTGGCTGCTGCATTGCAGGTGCCCTCCCCAAAAGATGATATTGACGGCAGTATGGTTGGTGATGTATATTGGAAAGAAAAGAACCTTGACCGCATTGTTGTCTATTGCCAGAAAGATGTAGTAACAACAGGTAATATCATTTTGCGCTTTAATAACCTGCCCCTCATTAATGAATCACAGACAGTAATTGTTTCTTAATAAAAGGTCAATTTACTTTTTTCAGCATGGTTACAAAAACCGGAAAGTGGTCACTATAACCATAATTATAGGTCATACCATCCCAGGTCCTTTTGGCATATCCTTTGAACTTGCCTGTTTGCTGTACCAAAAACTGCCTGTTAAAGATATTCGCTTTGAAAAAAAAGTATCCACTTTGTTCTTTATTCAGCCAGGCCTGTGATATGATGATCTGGTCAAATAAACCCCAGGAGTCCTGGTAAGCCAATGTACCAATTCCCCTTCTGTAAAAATCATACCATGGATTAAACAGCCCCATTTCTTTTATATCACTAATCTTTCCCTGTGCACCAAGTACTTTAGTTATACTGGGGCTGATGGGGTCATCATTCAGGTCGCCCATTAATACGATCTTCGATTGATGATTGGTGGCCATAATAGAATCAATGGTTCTTTTACATACCTGTGCAGCGGCAGCCCTGGCCGGGATTGACCGCTCCTCACCACCTGAACGGGAAGGCCAGTGATTTACAAAAACATGAATGGTATCGCCATCCATTATCCCTTTTACATATAACACATCACGGGTAAAATAAGAATCTTTTGACCCCCCGGGGAGTTTTACAAAAAGTTTGTTACTAAAAATGGGCTTAAAATATTTTGGATTATAAATCAATCCTACATCTATACCTCTAACATCAGGTGAATTATAGTGTACAAATTTTAAATTTCTGCTTTTGAGATCCTTATGATTGATAAGTACTGTAAGAACGGTATCATTCTCAATTTCGGCAACGCCCAGCAATGCCAGCCCATCTGGGTTTATATCAATACCCATCTGGGAAATAACGGAAGACAGGCGGTTCACTTTATCCAGAAAAACATGGGTATTATAATGCCTTTCACTGTTAGGTAAGAACTCCTCATCATCCACTTTTGGATTATTAACGGTATCATAAAAATTTTCAAGGTTATAAAAGCCGATCAATGAAGGATGGTAATTGACTTTTTGTGTAAAACCCGGGGAAATAAATGATACTGAAAAGATAAATATCAGAAGAAATCTATTCATATAATTTTGTAGTATACAGCAAAGTTATCCATCTGAAACTGATTTAAGTTATATTAAAATCAATAATATGTTAAGTGAGCATTTTTTATATTTAAAGCCACTTTAAAATGATACATTTGCAGACCAAGATTAATATAAACTTTATGATGCCAAAATGTAAACATTGCTTGCTTGTGGTCTTGCTTTCAGGGGTATTTATTCCCACCGTATTTTCACAGGAAAAAGAGAAAATAAAAGACACTTTACCGGTCCGCGACAGTTCGCTTATTGAAACACTGAAAGATAATTTACTTGATAATATTCCTGTTATTTCTCTTGATGAAAATGATGGACAGGACGGAAGTGCCCAGAATATTTCTTCTCAGCTGAGTGCTGGAAGAGATCCATTTTTAAATGCCGCAACTTTTAAGTTCAGTGCAGTACGTTTCCGTATCAGGGGTTATGACGCCGACCTGTTTCAAACGTATATTAATGGGGTACCTATGGAAAACCTCGACAACGGGTTCACACCCTTTGGCCAGTGGGGCGGATTAAACGATGTTTTGCGTAACCGGGAAGCAACTATTGGTTTGGCAGCAACTACTTTTTCCTATGGTGATATGGGCGGGCTTACATCATTTGATACCCGAGCATCGCACCAGCGGAAACAAACCAGTTTTAATTATGCATTATCCAATCGCAATTATACCAACAGGCTGATGCTAACCCATTCAACGGGATTAAATAGTAAAGGCTGGGCTTTTTCTTTTTCAGGTTCCCGCCGCTGGGCCGATGAAGGATTTTCGGATGGTACGTATTACAATGGCTGGTCTTTCTTTGCTGCTGTTGATAAACGTATTAATGACAGGCACCTTCTTTCCTTTGCTGCTTTTGGTACGCCAACCGAAAATGGCCGCCAGGGTTCATCGGTTCAGGAGATGCTCGACATTGCCGGTAATAATTATTATAATCCTTACTGGGGTTATCAGAACGGTAAAAAAAGAAATGCAAGTGTTGCCAAATCTTTTCAGCCAATTGGAATACTCACACACGACTGGAAGATATCTGATAAAACAAATTTAGTAACAGCCGGTTCTTTCAGTTATGGAAAGAGAAGTACAACCGGGCTTGACTGGTACAATGCGGCTGATCCAAGACCTGATTATTACCGTTATCTCCCCAGCTACCAGCTCGATCCTTTGTATGGAGACCAGGTAAGGGATGCATTGATGAATGATGTGAATAAACGCCAGATAAACTGGGATGTTTTATACAATAGTAACTATAATTCATTTGATGTAGTACGAAATGCAGAAGGTATAATCGGTAATGATGTATCAGGCAGGAGGTCGCATTATATTATTGAGGACAGGATTATCAATACCACAAAATACAATTTCAACAGTACATTAAACAGTTCAGTTACAGAGACCATTTCTTTTACTTCCGGAATAACTTACCAGTCGCAAAACAATAGTTATTATAAAAAAGTAGACGATCTGCTGGGTGGAGATTTTTATGTAGATGTGAACCAGTTTGGGGAAAGAGATTTTCCCAATAATCCTAATGCAGGGCAAAACGACCTTAATAAACCGAACCGTATAGTGCGGGATGGTGATAAATTCGGATATAATTATGATCTGAATATAAAAAAAGGATCTGTCTGGCTTCAGGGTGTTTTTAAATTCCGTAAGATCGATGTATTTGTGGCAACTGAACATACCTATACCAGTTTCTACAGGTATGGCAATGTAAAAACAGGGTTATTTCCCAAAAATTCTTATGGAAAATCAATTGTCTATAATTTTTATAATTCCGGTATCAAAGGAGGTGTATCTTATAAAATTAACGGACGGAATTATCTTTTTGCAAATGGCTCTTACCAGTCAAGGGCCCCGTTTTTTGAGAATGCTTTTCTTGCGCCAAGAACAAGGGATTTCGTGCAGGATAATCTGAAATCAGAAGAAATACTTGCTGTAGAAGGTGGATATGTAATGAATGCCCCTAAATTAAAGATCAGGGCCACGGGTTACTTCACACAATTCAAAAATCAATTGAATGTACTCACTTTTTATAATGATGAATTCCGGAATTTTGTGAATTATGCCATCAGCAATATTGGAAAGATACATGCCGGTATTGAATTTGGCGCTGAAGCAAAGATTTATAAGGGGCTGAGTTTAACGGCAGCTGCAGCTATCGGGCAACATACTTTTAATACCCGTCAGAGCGCTACAGTAACTGCCGATAACAGCTCGGCCGTTTTAGCAGAAGATATAGTGGTTTATTCCAAAGATTTTTATGTACCTACGCCACAACAGGCCTATTCCATCGGGCTGGATTACCGCTCACCCCAGTTCTGGTTCATCAATGTAAATTTTAATTACTTTGATAAAATGTATCTTGATTTTAATCCGATACGCAGAACAGCAGCAGCAACAAGCGGGATTGCCGAAGGATCTGAACAGTGGAACAGTATCATTAATCAGACTATGCTGAATTCGCAATATACCCTTGATGCTTTTGCAGGGTATTCCTGGATGATGAACAGGAGATTTAAAAGCCTGAAGAAAAGGACATACCTGGTTTTCAATATTGGGATAAACAATATTCTTGATAACAGGGAAGTAGTGTCGGGTGGCTTTGAACAACTTCGTTTTGATTTTGCAGAAAAGAATATCAATAAATTTCCTGACAAAAGATTTTATGCATACGGCACCAATTTCTTTGCCAGCGTGGGCATTAGATTTTAATGAACAACAAACACTTAAATTTTTTTAAAAAATACATTATGAACAAGATCTTAAAATTTATAACTGCGGTAATACTGATTGCTTCAACCGGCACTTTTAGTGCATGTAAGAAATCGTTTGATAATCCTCCGGGGGCAGCTGATCCGGATATGGTAGCCAACACCTCGATAAAAGCTTTAAAAGCTATGCATACTTCTTCAGGTGCTTATGATGTAATTACATCTGACATCATTATTTCCGGGATAGTTGTTGCCGATGATAAGAGTGGAAATTTATATAAGCAATTGTTTATACAGGATGCTACCGGGGGTTTGCAAATATTATTAGATGCAAACAGTTTATACGGAACTTACCCTGTAGGCCGCAAAATATTTATTAAGTGTAAAGGCCTTTGTATAAGTGATTATAATAAAACAATGGAGTTAGGTGTTAAGGCCACGGTGGCAGGTTTGCCTTCTATTGAAGGTATTCCCGGTAATTTGATCAGCAATTATGTTGTAGGAGGTTCATTAAATAATCCGGTTGTTCCCATACTGCTTACTTCAGCGCAATTGGGTGGTTCAACCACTAACATGCAGGATCAATATATTGGATCATTGATACAACTGGATGATTACAGGTTTGCAGACCTTTCCGGAACGTATTCGGATACCTCTGCTTATAAAAGCACGGTTAACCGTGATATTAATCAATGCGGAAGTCAAACGCTTATAGTAAGAACAAGCGCCTATGCAAATTTTGCCGCACAAAAAATAGCTCAGGGGCGTGGCAGCATCATAGCTGTTTATACTGTTTTTGGAAATACAAAACAATTGATCATAAGAGATACCACAGATGTAAAATTTGATAATGCATACAATTGCCCTTTACCTCCGGGTACTTTGTTGTATGAAGATTTTGAAAGCCATCCGGTAACTACTTCTTTTCCTTACAACCCGGTTTCCATACCAGGCTGGAAAGATTTAGCTGAAGCTGCCAGTGAATTATGGACAGCCAGGATTTTCAGTAATAATAAATATGCGTATATGAGCGGATTTGGAACCGGTCAAAATGCAGTAACAACCTGGTTGGTTACACCCGGTGTACCGCTTAGCGGAACCACCAAAACCTTAACTTTTAAAACTATCCAGGGCTTTATATTAACTACAACGCCCGGTGGTACACCGGTACAGGCAGCATTAAAAGTATTGGTTTCTACCAATTATACCGGAACCGGAAACCCATGGGCTGCAGGTGTAGTGTGGACCGATCTGACTTCCCAGGCAGTACTTTCTCCGGGCAGTACAACATCAAGTTTCCCTTCAGGCTTTACTAATTCGGGCAATATCAATCTTAACAGCTATACCGGAACAATATATGTTGCTTTCAGGTATGAAGGTGCAGATCCGTCTGGAACAACCAGTGATAAAACATCAGCATGGGAAGTGGATGATATTAAAATAACAGGCTTATAGTTTTTTAATTATATAAACCGTAAGTACCATTCTGATATTTTGATATGGCACTTAAGTGTTTTGTGAGTGATTAATTTTTCGGGTCTTATTAATACAATCTTTGTTTATGAAAAAAATATATTTTTTAATTATTTTCCTTGCAGTTTCTGTAAGCGGGTGGAGCCAGTTATTGACAGAGCCATTTCCTTACACGCCTGATCCTGTATTGGGATTGTCTGCACAAAGCAGCAGTGCCTGGTTGATAATTAATACCGGTGATTCTATACTCTTAGATGCCGGAAGTTTAACTTATCCGGGCCTTGCACCTTCAGCAGGCAACAAGGTTAAATTTGATGGATCAGGAACCGATTACTATACTAATTTTGCTTCACAAACCACCGGATCAATTTACAGATCTTTTGTTCTGAATGTTTCTTCATTAGGTACACTGGCAACTACAGGAGGATATTTTAACGGGTTTATTCAGGCTGCATCCACCACATCTTTTGGAGGAGCGGTATGGGCGAGGTTAAGTACAACTGCCGGTAAATACAATGTGGGTGTTTCAACAAGAAGTAATTCTGCTGTAACATGGTTAGCTACAGATTTAACTCCGGGAATACCCTGTTTTATTGTTGTAGCATACGATATTAATGCTGGGGTAGGCGATGATGTTAGCAGAATATGGTTAAATACAGCAGCAATCGGAGCTGCTGAACCACCTGCAAATGCTACATCTGTGCCGGGTACTGACCTGTCTGGTGTGGCAAGGGTTTTTTTAAGACAGGATAATCCAACCAATACAGCTTTTATTGAATTTGATGAATTACGGATAGGAACTACATGGGCATCGGTAACTCCGGGATCTGCAATTACACCCACTTTAACGGCCACTGCATTAACTGCATTTGGGAATGTATGTATCAATACAGTTCCGGGTTCTAATTCTTTTACCATTACAGGTACTGCACTTACTGTTGCTAATGTAACCGTAGGAGCTTTAAACGGGTTTACCTATTCTACTACTACCGGTGGAACTTATACTGCTTCCTTAAGTTTAGCACAGCCAGGGGGAGCTTTTTCTCAACAGATATTTGTACGGTTTTCGCCAACTTTAGTTCAATCATATAATGGCAATATACCAATTGGTGGTGGTGGTGCCCCTGCAGTAAATGTTGCTGCTTCCGGTGCCGGTGTTAATACAATAGCATCTGTTACAACCGGAGCTGCAAGCGCTATTACACAAACTACCGCAACACTGGCAGGAAGTATCACCGGCATTGGTTGTTCTGTAATAACCACCTACGGGGTTGAATACAGTTTGATCAATGGATTTCCTAACGGAACAGGTACAGCCGTTGCTTCAACGAATTTAGCCGGCGGTAACTTTTCTTCCAATATTATTGGTTTAACTCCCGGCCTTACCTACTATTATCATGCTTATGCAACCAATAATGGAGGAACGGCTTATGGAACACAACAATCATTTACGACCATAGCATTAACCCCGGTTATAACGGTTACTCCTTTAACTTCTTTTGGAAATGTTTGTTTAAATACAACAGCAGGGCCAAATACATTTACCATAAATGGAACTACCCTTACCAATGCTAATATTATTGCAGGGCCTTTAGCTGGATTTACTTTTTCTACAACAGCGGCCGGAACCTATACGGCTTCACTAACCTTAACTCAGCCGGGTGGAAATTATACACAACAGATCTTTGTAAATTTTAATCCTGTTGCGGTTCAGTCTTATAATGGGAACATTCCTGTTACCGGTGCAGGTGCTCCTTCTACAAGTTTAGCTGCTGCAGGTGCCGGTGTAAATACGGCTGCATCAGTTACCAGTGGTGCAGCAACTGCAATAACCCAAATATCTGCAACCCTTGCCGGAACCATTCCATCTATTGGGTGTTCGGCTGTAACAGCATATGGAGTTGAGTACAGTACAACCAATGGTTTCCCTAACGGAACAGGTACCGCTGTTGCTTCAACAAATTTAAGCGGAGTTAATTTTTCTTCAGGCCTTACCGGTTTAACACCTGGCACTACTTATTATTATCATGGTTATGCAACCAATGCAGGGGGGACA
>JANOGE010000169.1:0-50790 GCA_031414035.1 Chitinophagaceae bacterium
ACCCAGTCATTTGTCTTTTTTGTTGACTTACTGCCTGAATTTGTATGACGGAATAATCTTTCTTCCAGATTTTCTGTATGACCAATATAATATTGATCGAGAGTTGGAGAGTATAGTATGTATACGTAATAAATCATTACAAAAAATCCTGCAGAAGCAGGATATTAACGTGGAGAGTATCGGGGTCGAACCGAAACAACCTTCCCGTCCCGATAGCTATCGGGATCGGGACGCTCTAGCCAGCTGAGCTAACCAACCATTCGATATATTTTCTGCTTTTTTTACTTTTTATAGCCAGCTCCCTGTGAATAGCATCTTTTCTTGAATCAAATTCTTCAGAATACCTGATAACCCAGTCATTTGTCTTTTTTGTTGACTTACTGCCTGAATTTGTATGACGGAATAATCTTTCTTCCAGATTTTCTGTATGACCAATATAATATTGATCGAGAGTTGGAGAGTATAGTATGTATACGTAATAAAGCATTACAAAAAATCCTGCAGAAGCAGGATATTAAAGTGGAGAGTATCGGGGTCGAACCGACGACCTCTTGCATGCCATGCAAGCGCTCTAGCCAACTGAGCTAACCCCCCTTTAATTATTACACTAGAACTTTTTTCAACGGCCTTCCCGTCCCGATAGCTATCGGGATCGTGACGCTCGAGCCATTCCGATAAATATCGGTAGAGCTAACCCCCCATAAGGATTGCAAATATAGGGGCAGCACCCTTTGCTTCAAAATGAAATTTTATACCCGTTGTTTTTAACCGGTTTAATGTACTGGTATAAAAGGAAACCATATTAAGAATCATAAAATTCAAATAACAAAAAACCGGAACATAATTCCGGTTTTACTATTTAAATCCGTCTTCATTAATCACCCCAGATTTCCTCTTTGCCATCAAGCCAATCTTTTACCAATTTTGTGGTAACCGATTTAGGTCTTTCCAGCGGAAATCCTAAAGCCCTGTCCCAGCAAAGGCTTGCCAATACACCCAGTGATCTTGAAACACCAAATAACACGGTATAAAACTCATACTCTACCATACCATAATGGACCAGTAAAGCTCCGCTGTGAGCATCTACATTTGGCCAGGGATTTTTAATTTTACCAATGGTTTGTAATATTGGGGGAACCGCTTCATAAATATTCCACACGGTTTGTACCAAGGGATCATCCGGCATGTGCTTTTTTCCGAAATCCATTTGTGCAGTAAAACGTGGATCTGTTTGCCGTAAAACGGCATGACCATAACCAGGTACAACTTTACCTTCACTCAATGTTTGTTTAACATAATCTGCAAGTTGTTCTTTTGTTGGTACTTCAGCACCTATTTGTTCCCTTAGTTCAAATATCCATTTTATCACTTCCTGATTTGCTAAACCATGCAGCGGACCAGCAAGTCCATTCATACCTGCAGCAAAACTTAAATATGGATCACTTAAGGCAGAGCCAACCAGGTGCGTAGTATGAGCCGAAACATTACCTCCTTCATGATCGGCATGTATTGTCATATATAAACGCATTAATTCATGAAACCCTTCTTCTTCATATCCCATCATATGCGCAAAATTTCCTGCCCAGTCAAGCAAACCATTTGGCTGAATGTGCTCTCCATTTTTATATTTACGCCGGTATATATATGCAGCAATACGGGGTAATCGGGCAATAAGGTCCATGGAATCATCAAAAACGGCATCCCAATAATCCTTTTTGCTCATTCCGGCTGAATAGCGTTTTGCAAATTGGCTTTCCGTCTGAAGGCTCATTATGGCCACAACAAACTGGGTCATTGGGTGGGTACTTACAGGCAATGCCTCAATAGTTGCAAAAACATGATTGGGTACATGACTCCGGCGTTGCCAAACACTGCTTAAATGCTGGGCATCATCATCACTGGGTAAAGAACCAACGAGCATCAAATAAAATAATCCTTCCGGCAAAGGCTCTGTTCCACCGGGTACCTTTGGCAGTTTCTCCCTTAATTCAGGAATGGAAAATCCACGAAAACGGATGCCGTCCTGTGCATCAAGCAGGGAAGTTTCGGAAACCAAACCGGTAATGCCCCGCATACCCTGGTATATCTGGCTTAAGGTTACTTCGCCAATTACTTTATTACCGTGCTCTTTCAGCAGATCTTTAATTTCAAGGGCAATGGCATCTGCCTTTTCCTTAAACCTGACTTTAATAATACCCATAAACTAATTATTATAAAATTGTTGAAAAAAAATTTGAAAATTCCAGTTCCCGCCCCTGGCAAAACTGCTTTTGAGCTCATAACTATCTCGTATTGCTACTAAATTTTCCGGAAGTTTAAAATTACGTTGGATACGCCTCTAAAACAAAAGTTTTAAAGAAATTTACTAAACATAACGGTTTTAAAAATTCTATTTTGGGGCTTTTTTATACAGGTACAATGCCAGGAGCCCAAAGATGATATTGGGTGTCCAGGCTGCCAGTAACGGTGTAAAATTTCCTTTGGTGGCAAATACAATTGAAAACCTGCTGAACAGGATATAGAGTACACTTATAACAACCCCTATTGCCAGGTGTAACCCACTGCCTCCCCTTATTTTCCGGGATGCCAATACGGCGCCTATGATGGTTAAAATAAGCACCGACACCGGTATGGCGTCCCTGTTATACCGCTCTACCAATAACGTATTTAACATTTCAGAACCTCTTAATCTTTCCAGTTTTATAAATTCATCCAGTTCGGGGGTTGGTAACTGGTCTTTAAAATAATCGTCTTTACGAAGATCCCGTGGCTTAAAGTTATAATTCATCAATAACTCCGGCGACCTTGTTATTTGTTCCGAAATACTATCCAGCTTACGTTCTACAGGATTAAGTAATTTCCATTTTTTACTTGCTGAATCCCAGTTAAACGGATTAGCCCGCAGGTTATACACGAGTTTATTATTGGAAAACCGCTGAACGAACAAGTCATTTCCCGATTTTAAAACGGTATCATACCAGCCAATACCAACATAGGTATTGGAATCCATTTTAAAATAAAGCCTCTGTTTAGTTTTAGAGTTATTATTTATCATGGTTGCCGGGCCATCAATATACCTGGCTTCAAAATTTCCCCATATCTGGTTGGCCCTGGGCACTACATACTGATACCCCATCCATAAAAAAACCGATAAAAAAACCCCACCAATCACATAAGGAAGTAAAAACCTGCGAAAGCTTACACCACTGCTCAGAATGGCTATTATTTCTGAGCGGCCCGCCATTTTTGAAGTAAAGAAAATTACTGAAATGAAAACAAACAGCGGGAAAAGCATGGCATCAATACGGGGTATAAAGCCAATATAATATTCTGTAAAAATTTTGTATGCCGGTAATTTTGATTTTGCAAAATCACTGGTTTTTTCACTGATATCTACCACAACTACGATTACGGTAAACAATATCAGACAAAAGAAAAATGTGGTAAGGTATTTTGACAGTATATAGCGGTCTATTTTTTTCATGCACTAAAGTACCGGCAAAAGTAACTGAAATGCTCCTGGTAAAGAAATACAGAAGTGAAGAATTTGTGAAGATTGTGTATAGAAGTTCAGGTGCTTAAGCGTTTAGAAGCTTAAAGCCCCGAAGCTTAATTTGAAGATTATAAATGTATAGCTCTTTTCTAAATCCCTATACTTTCGAAACGCCCAAACCACTTATGGCATTAGCGGCGATCCAGGCCGTAGTCCATGCATTTTGAAAATTATACCCGCCGGTAATACCATCCACATTAATTATTTCTCCTGCAAAAAACAATCCCGGATGATTTTTGCTTTGCATGCTGTTGAAATCAATTTCGTTCAGCTGAATACCTCCGGCTGTAACAAATTCTTCTTTAAAGGTTGTTTTGCCATTTACAGCATATTCATCAGCACATAGCATTTTGATCAATTTATTTTGCTCTTTGGCAGGCAGATCGGCCCAACGAAGTTCTTCTTTTACACCGGATTGATTTAAAAGATATTCCCATAAACGGTTAGGCAAAGCAAATGGGTTTCGATTTATTATTTTTTGTGAGGCTAATTCAAAACGGAGTTTTTGAAATTTTTCACGTAAACTGTTTTCATTAAAAGCAGGGATCCAATTTATAATTATAGTAAACTGATAATTTTTTTTTGCCAGTTCTCTAGCGCCCCATGCCGATAATTTTAATACCGCCGGACCACTCATCCCCCAGTGCGTGATCAGTAATGGCCCGTCCTCCACAAGTTTTGATCCGGCAATTTTCACATTAACTTTTTCAACAGAAACTCCCATCAGAGCCGTTATGGAATGGCCAGGCATACCTGCCTGTCCGGCCAGCAGGTTAAAAGTAAAAAGAGAAGGAACAGGTTCTTCAATACTGTGTTTGGTCTTATTCAACCAATCGTACTGAACTTTTTTTGGATAACCGCCACTTGCAATGCAAACAAAATCGGCCTGTAAAATTTTATCATCCATAAACTCAAGTTCAAAGGGTTTACCTGCCGCTACATGCCCATGGCTGATCATCAACTGTTTTACCTCTTTATTAAGCCTGATGTCCACATTATATTTATTTGCTTCTTTCAGCAGGCAATCAATAATGGTTTGTGAACTGTCCGTAACCGGAAACATCCTGCCATCCGCTTCGGTCTTTAGCAGCACTCCTCTTGCTGCAAACCAGTTGACCGTATCTTTTGTAAAAAACCGATGAAATGCTTTTTTTAAAAATGCAGAACCCCTGGGGTATTTTTTTATCATATCAGCAATGCTGTAACAGGCATGAGTAACATTACATCTACCGCCGCCACTTATCCTTACTTTACTTAACAGCTTTTTGGATCTTTCAAGAATGACCACTTCCAGTGATGGATCCAGTCGTGCAGCATTTACTGCACAAAAAAATCCGGCAGCGCCACCACCAATAACGGCCAGTCGTTTTTTATTCATCATATGTAATTTGTATCTTCAAACTTAAAATTAACATTATTACTATTAACTCATAACTCATGGCTGGTTCAATTTCTAAAAAACAATTAAAAGAAATGCCTGTAATTCGTTACGAAAAAATAAGAGATCATCTAAAAACCGGTAACCTTTTTTTCAGTAGCGGCAGTTATGCATTTTCGGGTGTAATACAAAAACTTACCAAAAGCACCTGGAGCCATGTGGCGGTCATTTATAAAGATGAAGAACTGCGTAGGGTACTGGTTTTGGAAGCTGAACCTTACGTTGGCATAAGATTAATCCCCCTGTCCAAATATTTATACGATTATAAAGGTAAAAAGCGGCCTTACAAAGGGCAGATAGGCATTGCACAATTAAACGTTGATGTGGAAAAAGAAAAATTAAACCGGGGAATAAGTTTTGGTTTAGATGAATTGACCAGGCCTTATGATAATTATGAAATAGTGCGTATAATGATGCGTATTTTATTTCACATCAGCCGGAGGGAAAAAAACAGGAATTATATCTGCAGCGAATTAGTGAGGGATATTTTTGCAAAAGCCAGTGTTATTATGCAATACAAAGACACTTACATAAGCCCAGATAATATATGGAACGATGCAAGGGTGGAATTGAAATACAGAATTTTATAAAACTGATCTTACTTAAAATCCCTGTAAGTGAACACTTACAGGGATTTTAAGTAATCCATATGAAACATTAATATTAACCGGTTTAAAGAATCTGTTTCAATTCAATAGAAAAATCCAGTTTCATTTTTAAGATAACAGGATTTTTAGGATCATCGTTGATCCATAATTCCTGCGAATCATCCCCATCTTTTGAAACCAGGTGTATGCAACGGATGTATTTATCCACATCATCTACCTTTACCACATAAAACGGGTCTTCTTCTGCTACCACCTGAAAAACCTGTGCACTGAAAACACTTGCCTGAATAAAAGATTCGCCATTTGTCTTCAGTTCATTAAAAACAGTATTGCTTACCCATACTGATGTTTCTTCAGTAAGGTCTTTATTGCCATTACTGAACCTGTTCATTTGTATATGTGCAGTATCAATAGCTTCTTTGCTGATATTTACCACACCATTTATACCCACATCGCCCGTCATTTTATATTTGAATGAAACACCTTTGTCCATATCCACTTTGGGGTTTGTTACCCTGAAATCGTAAGTGTTGCCCTGGAAAACCACTTCATAAATATATGTACGCTGCATAGTTGGTTCAACGGGCGCCATCACATCAGGACAATTAAATTCCTTTTGCCAGAAATCACCGGTCTCATATTTATCTTTCAAAGTAACTGCGTCTTCGCAGGCTTTTTCGCTATTACCTATTTCGTTGTAAAATGTACCCCTTCTTCTGTAATAAATTGCCTTTGGGTCTTTTTCAATAAATTCAGTTGCCTTGGCAATACCATCTTCATAACGTTTATCAATCAGGTAACACCTGAAATACTCCCGAATCACTTCTTCTGTATTATTGCCGGTTGCTATTTCATTTTCCAATAGTCTGTAAGCTTCATCTTTTTTACCAGCCTTGTGTAAAATTCCTCCGTACATACCTGCATAACTTTTTTTATAATTACTGTTAAGGAGGTTGTATCCCTTTTCTACAAATTGAAGTGCTTTTTCCGGCTGGTCGGCATCTGCAAAATCGGCACCATACATGATATACGGAATACCGTTTTTGGGAGCTATCTTCATAGCCGATTTATAATAAATATCTGCCGACCTTTTATTTTTTACAAATTCAAACTGGTAGGGCACCAGTGAAATATTGGTGGCGGCTGTATCCTTATTCTTAAACCAGCTTTTAAAAGTTTCAATAGCCGGCTTATCCATTTTTAACATCACCTGGCTTACCACTTTTTTTACAAAAGCATTTTCATCCTTCCTGTTTCTTTTTAACAACGTGTCGGCAATGGGTATCACTGCCTTGAATTTTTTTCTTTTAAAATTCCTTTCCAGTTGCTTTTTTAATTCTTTGGTTGGTACGATCGGTACAATTTTAACAGGAGTACCGGGTGGTACCTGTGCAACTACTTTGGGTTGCTGTGCAAATAAAGTGGTTGTTGATAAACAGATAATTACCAGCAGGAAAATCTTGTACATAATGATTGGTTTTGTTTATTTTTTATTGGGTTATTTGATAATGATTATAGGGAAATCGTTGCCATAACTGTAACTGGCCGGGTATTGCGGCGTACCCTTATATTTTTGTGTTATTTCCGGTACTTTATTTTGAAGGTAAGCATCCAGTTCTTTTACCGTTAATTTTTTATCCCCCTGGTCAGCTTCACCTTTAAATGCTTCTAATAAACAATAAGTGAATGATCCATGGCCAAGCTGGGAAAACTCAGATGCAAACTGCTCGCTGCCTGAAGCAGTAAGCCATTGTGTACCCGTTGATCTTGCCAATTGTGCAATGGCTTTTTCTTCTGCGGCCCCCCGTGTTGAGGCAATGGTTTCCAGTGCCCCCGCACTCTGGCAGGCATCTAAAATAAAGAGCTGCTTTTGTGCTTTTATATCTTTACTCATTTGCTGCAAAGCCCCGGCACTGAATCCTTTTTGTGCCAATGCACCATCATTACCATACAACTGTGTTACATCATAAGGCACCAGGAAAAATTCCTTCTTATCATTTACCACACCATGGCCGGCATAATAAAAAATAAAAAGGTCCTGTGGATTGGCAGCTGCTTTAATTTTTTCGAAAGCCGCAGTGATCCCCTCTTTTGTTGCTTCAGCATCTTTTAAAACAGTCGTGTTTATTTTACTGAACAAATCCTGAGAGCCGGCCTTGATAGCTTCCGTAAATGCCGCGGCATCTGCCTGGGCATAATTTAAGGTGTACCTGGGATTTTTATATGCGTTTATACCAACCACAAAAAGATAGAGCTGGATATCGCGTCCAACAGGTTTAACCGGTATGATTAGCGGTTTGTAATCGGCGATTAATTCGGCCGGCACACTCTCGGTACGCTGACTGTTGATGGCAATGGCTTTAAAATTATTTGGTCCGGCATTTAATGTGACGGAAAAAGTTTTGGTCATTGTCTTATCACCCTTGTTTTCGTCTTCTACCGTTAAATTCCTGGTGGTATGCACCAGTTTTCCGTTTTGATACAAACGAATTTCACTAACCACATCTTTCAGCCCATCTGCTTCGGCTTTAATGGTTACCTGTTCTTTATCAACCTCAATTGTTTTAACATCATCTGCCACTTCCAGGTTTCGTTCTGCCGTTTGCAAGGTTATTTTTATGGATGGCGGAGATTTAACATCGCCGATATCGGGTACATTATTCGGCAATGTATTATCCCATATCTGTTTAAGCAAACCGGGTACATAATATTTTTCGTATAAACTTTCCAACGGAATAATTTCTTTACCCTTGGTGAAATACATTTTCTTCAATGCATTTTCTGTTGCATCAAAACGTCCGTCATCGGTTAGCAGCACCCAGTCGGCCGATTTTTCAAACATATACAGTTTACCGATCTGTCTTTTCTTTTCCATATCCCAAAAACAGAGTCCACCATATTCTTCACTCAGCATGTACCGCTCATTCTTCATAAAAACCAGGCCACTTACATCATCACCGGTACCGGGTATAAAGCCATTTGTTTTTCTGTTGGCTACATCTACCAACCCGATATTGTAACCTGCATTGGTATTGGTATCAATCGCCAGCTGGGTTGCTGCCGATCTTCCGCTGGGAGAAATATAGGTTGAATAAACAGATGCAGGTAATTTTACGGTTGGACCCGATTCTTTACCGGTTTCCGCATCCAGGTAAATCAGCTTATCGTTTGATGTAAACAGTAATTTCTTTCCATTTTCAACAAAGCGGAGGTTTTGTATATTGATGGACTGATATTTCCATTTTTCATTCCGGTCGCTCAGGTCAACACAATAAATAAAGTTACTGGTATCGCCTAACACCTCTTTAGCATAATCCCTTGCTTCGGCAAAGAGGATCATTTTGGTATTATCCGGAGAGATATCGCAGAATTTATTTAACCTTTCGTTTTGTGCATAATGAAGTCCAAATGGAATATCCACGATGTACAATACTTTAAGCGTTTTAAGATCAAGTACATAAATACCTTCATCGCCGATCAGTGCCAATAAATTCAGTTCATCAAAGATCTGCAAGCCCACAAAATTCTTTTTCATGGCATTGATCTTGGCTATGGATTCATATTCAATTTTGGAAACATTGGGATCGAAACGGTACAGTCCATAATTCTGATTGTAAATAAATCCTGTTTTACCATCTTTGGTAAGCCGGTATAAAAAGTCGGAGTAATCAATTTTTTCTGTTGTTGACAAAGGGGGCACCAGCCTGAGATTAAAAACCCCGTTTTCAAAACTGAGTGTCCTGTCTTTTAAACAAACGCCATTGGTATGTTTAAAAACAAACTGCACATAACTATCGAGCGGAAATTCGCCGAAGTGTGAAACTATCTCCTGTGTAACAGCATTGTTTTTCGTCATCTCTATGCTGTTAACATAGTAATTACCCGAAGCCAACATGGCAAAACTCAATTTATCTATGAACCCGTATTTTTCACCTTTGGGTAATTCTTTTTTTGTTGTTGCTGTAAAATCAGTGGGGTTAAAAACAAGAAACTCATTCTGATACATCAAGCCAATTTTTCCGGATGAAGAGGCAAAGGCTGTAACATTGGATGTTGCCGGTACATATGAATCTTTAAAAAGGGATTTTGATTTACGCAGGGGCTGATAGGTTTTACGGTCAAGCTCCAGCACATTTAATATTTTTTCTTTTTCGCCGCCAAAAGCCATGATGTTTCCATTGGGTAAAAAGGTAAATGGATAGATGAAGAGTTTATCGTTGAAATATTTTTTAATTGAACCGTTTGTCATATCCAGCAGCCAACCACCCAATACCTGGTCGTAAATCAATAACTCTGTCCCATCCGGCGAAATGCTGAGCTTAGTTACTTCATGCGTTGCCTTTGTAACGATATCAATCTTTTGAACCAATGTTATTTTACCGGTATTGCATCCAATTTTTTCAAGAATGTAGGTATCATAATTTTCACCATTGATTCCTCCGGTAAATAATTCTGTTCCATCTTCCGAAAAAACCATGGCCGTTCTTTTACCATTTACTTTCACCCGGTTAGATATTTTAAATTTATCAAAGTCAAAAAAGTAAACTGTGTCTTCAATCTGCATAGCCAGCAATCGGCTTGCATTATCAATAGCCATATTAATCCTGCCTGCATCAAAACGCATGTTGCTTTTACGGCCCGGTACCAGGTTCTTTAAAAGACTGGCTGTTTTATTATCCCATATCTTCAGCCCTTCGCCGCCGGCCGAAACCAGCCATTTATCATCCGGAGAAATAATAACAGATTTAGCTGAATGGGTGGCCGGTATAATAAGTTCGGGCCGTTGTGCCAGTAAGTTTTCAGTGGAAATAAAAATAAGAAGAGTAATAATAAAAAATATGGATAGACCACGCAAATGATCACTGAATGAATAACGAAGGTTCTCAGTTCGAAATATCATACTAAAATTCTGCTTCATACTGTTGATAGTTTTCATCCAATTTTTACATAGGGATCTTAAATAATTAATATATATTTAATTATGTTTTATCTCCACCATTAAAGGTACAACTGTACCCGTTGCATTTGATTTTACTTCAAAGCCAACCTGAGTGCCGTTGTAATTAATATCTTCTTTGGCTATAAGTTTATTACCCAGGGCACTTATTATTTTGGCAGATAGACCGCCTTTCTTATTGTCCATTGTGTTCGTTAACTCATCTATATTCAATTTTTCTTTTGAATAAAGGATCAATAAATAATCGATGCCTTTGTTCTCATCCATCTTAATTATTTTAGTATCGCTCGGGAAAGCAACCACAGTATTGGCTCCAACGTGGGTGCTTATTAAATCATCAAAGGGTAATATTTTATTTATTTTTCCACTAAGGTCAGTTGCAAAAGCATAAATATAGGCTTCCTTATCAATATTCATATAAAACCTGAATTTTGTACCGCTTGTATAACTGTTCATCATGGTATAAGCAACCAAATCTTCTTTAGCTGATACTTCTTCTTCCACTACTAAATTTCTGCTGCTTATTCTGTTTACCGGCATATCGCTGCCACTGTTCAGTTTAAATTCGATACTACCACTTAAACCTGTAATGATAACCGGAGTTGGAACGGGTGGTTGGGGAACTGGTACCGGTTTTGGCTCAGGAACAGGTACCGGTTTTGGTTGGGGGACTGGTACCGGTTTTGGAGTTGGAATTGGTCCTTCTTTTTTTTCAACCGGTGCTTTAGTATAAGGGTTGGCAAATGGCTGTAAGGCCATTTTACACCAGCGGGTAAAGTCATCATATTTGATCCATACCATGCCTTTATCACCCCAATTGGTTCCCCAACTGTTTAAAACCCTGAAAGCACCACCGGCCATATTATCATCATAACCAATTACACACATTGCATGACTATTGTGCTTCCAATCACCGAAAGCTTCCTGAGGATCCGGATTCCAAACGGGTGTTTTTATATAAAAAAAACTTTTAGGTAATGAGAACGAAATAGCAATTGGTGAACCTTCTGTTAACGCTTTTTTTGTTAGCTCAATAGCCTCCTCCGGGGTTTTGTAATACTTATCATCTTTGGTCATCCCCTTTTCCGTAAATAAAATGGCCGCATCTCCGATTTTATAATCTGATGCCTCCGTTTTTGCCGCTTCGGTTGGTATGGTTCCGCAATAATAAGGCACCGTTTTTAAAGTGGCATCTCCAATTTTTATAAGTGTTAACAATGCCTGTACAGAACTGGAACCACCCTGGCAGGTATTATCTTCAGTAGATTTTATTTGTTCATATAAAAATGAAGGAGAAAATGCGTACTTATTAATAAGGTCTTTATCGGTTAGGTCATGTGTGATGGCATATAAAATTGTAGCTACCCCATAACCGGTTGCCCATGCCGTACAGGTGCCATAATTGCCCTGGTCACCGGGGGTTGGCGTATATTTTTCAAGTGAAAAACTGCTTGCCATTCCTCTGAAACTGCGTTCTGAAATTTGTATCTTTTGAGGCGTTTTAGCAATTAAAGCCAAATCTATCACTTCACCCATTGCCCGGTTTTCCTGGGCACGGGAAGCAATGCAAATAAAAAGCAAAACAGATATTAAAGCCGGTTTAATGAATTTCATCATAAATATATTTTGCTAAAAGTAACCAAATTTAAAATGATGCATATACCCTCTGCATGGTATTTATTATCGTGGCATGAAATAAAAAAATTATTCAACCTATCATATAAAACAGAGATGAACATCTTTTTTAGCTGCTTGTTGTTTACAGACAAGCCCGTTTGTGGATTTAAGTAAACGGTATGTATATGATATGTATAAAAAATGAGTACTGATCCTGTATAATCAATAATCAGAGCAAAGGTCTGTGTTTGCTTTTTCAGCAGCTTCTATTGCCGTAAATGAAGATAAAATATCGGCTTTGCCCCTCTGAATACAAACATCATGTTCATAATGTGCAGATGGTTTTTTATCAGCGGTCCTGATGGTCCATCCGTCCTGATCATGAAAAACATCTTTGGTACCCATATTTATCATAGGTTCAATAGCGATCACCATTCCTTCTTTTAATTTGGCACCTGTACCTCTTTTACCAAAGTTTGGCACCTGGGGCTCTTCGTGCAGATGGCGGCCAATGCCGTGACCAACCAGGTCTCTGACAACACCATAACCATGTTTTTTTTCGGTATATTCCTGAATGGCATAAGCAATATCCCCAACCCGGTTACCATGTATTGCTTTTTCAATCCCGATATATAAGGCTCTTTTTGTTACACTCATTAATTTTTTGGCCTCATCTGATATTTCACCAAGCCCAAAAGTATAAGCGCTGTCGCCATGAAATCCATTTTTTAAAACCCCCACATCCACCGATACCATATCGCCGCTCTTTAATTCATCTTTTGTAGGAAATCCGTGTACCACCGCATCATTAACAGAGATGCAGCAGGTAAAAGGGAAACCATGATAACCCTTAAATGAGGCCGTTGCTTTATTATCATGTATAAACTCTTCTGCCATTTTATCCAGATACATGGTAGTAACACCGGGCTTAATAACAGAAGCAACCAAAGCAAGCGCTTCGCTAACCAGTAAACTGCTTTCCCGCATCAGTTCAATTTCTGCTTTGCTTTTGTAATGAATCATGCCCCTTTTTTTTTCATCCCTGCCCCGCTAGCTATTGGGAGAGGAACCTATATTACAATTCTTGAATAGTTTTCACCTGCGTTGAAATGAACCTATTCTTTTTATTAAATTCAAACCCCGACATTTTCAGTCGGGGCTTAAGTAACTATTTTTTAAGTCCCCGAAAGGGGTAAATCATTTACACTCCTGCTGAAACCTGTTGCCTTCCCTGTATTCTTCCGCTGCTCATCAGGCCATCATATTGGCGCATTAATAACTGGGTTTCTATCTGTTGTAACGTATCTAAAATAACCGCAACCATAATCAATAATGAAGTACCGCCAAAGAAAGTGGCAAAACCCTGTTGCATACCGAAAAGTAATTGAATGATACCCGGAAGAATACCAACAAATGCCAGTAATACTGCACCCGGTAATGTAATCCTGTCCATGATTGTTCCAATATAGTCTGCCGTGGGCTGTCCGGGTTTAACACCGGGAATAAATCCGTTATTACGTTTCAATTCATCAGCCATCTGCTTGGGATTAAAAATAAGTGCCGTGTATAGAAATGTAAAGGCAATAACCGCAACGGAATATACGATCATATATCCGAGGTTGGTATGATCGGTAAAATATTTGGTCCAGGTGGCTGTACCGCCAAATGAAAACAGTGTTGGCAGGAAAAGTATGGCCTGTGCAAAGATGATCGGCATTACTCCCGAAGCATTAACTTTTAACGGCAGAAAATTTCTTGCGCCACCAAACTGGCGGTTACCCACAATTTGTTTGGCATAATTCACCGGAACTTTCCGGGTGCCCTGTACCAATAAGATGACTCCCAATATAACGGCAATTAGGAATACGATCTCTATCAACATCATTAAGATACCCCCGGCACCCCTGGTTATCCTTGCCTCCCACTCCTGAATAAATGATTGCGGCAAACGGGCAAGAATACCAACCATGATGATAATGGAAGTACCATTACCCAACCCTTTATCAGTAATTTTTTCACCCAGCCACATTACAAACAATGTACCTACAGTAAGTATAACAACGGTGGACACCCAAAAATAACTGCTGAATGCAGGAATGATGGCTTCGGCATTCCCCGGGCTTTTTAAATAGCCAATATATGCTGCTGCCTGAAAAGCAGTTACAATAACGGTCAGGTAACGTGTCCACTGATTTATTTTCTTTCTGCCACTTTCCCCTTCTTTTTGAATTTTAGCCATTTGAGGAACCAGGATGGTCATCAACTGCATAAAGATAGAAGCGGAAATGTAGGGCATGATACCCAATGCAAAAATGGAAGCTTTGGAAAAAGCACCTCCCACAAAAGTGTCAAGTAAACCCAGCATACCGGATTGTGTACTTGACGTAAGGGTAGCTAATTTATTAGGATCGATACCGGGCAAAACAATATAAGAACCGATACGATAGATAAAGATCAACAGTAAAGTGAACGTTATCTTATTGCGTAGCTCCTCTATGCTCCAGATATTCTTTAGTGTTTGAATGAATTTCTTCACAGAATGTAAACGATTTAAATGTGTTGCACTAAATTAAAATGACCCCGCTAAGCGTGGGTCAGGCAAATATCGTGAAATTATTTTACTATCTCTATAGAACCTCCGGCAGCCTCTATGGCAGCCTTTGCTTTTTCACTTGCAGCATTCACTTTGAAACTGAATTTGCCTTTCAATTCGCCGTTACCCAAAACCTTTACGTTATCAAACTGGCTGATTATACCATTAATGTACAGGTTTTGAAGACTGAATTCTGAAATGCTGTATTTTTCCGCCAACATATCAATCTGGCCGAGGTTTAAAACTTTAAATTCTACACGGTTGTTATTTTTAAACCCACGCTTTGGAATACGGCGCTGAATTGGCATCTGGCCCCCTTCATGGGCCATTTTACTTTTGTAACCGGCACGGCTTTGCCCGCCTTTATTACCTTTTGTAGATGTTCCGCCTTTTCCGCTTGCTTCTCCACGGCCAATTCGCTTCTCTTTGTGTGTTGCGCCTTTTGCAGGCTTAAGTGTATGTAATTTCATTGTATGTTGATTTTGTACTTACGGGGAATCACCCCTCGCTTTTACTATTTTAAATGTTGAATTTTAAATGTTGAATGAATGCAGTTAATTAAAAATTCAGCATTCAACATTTAAAATAATTTACAGTTGTTCCACTTTTACAAGATGGTTAACCTTATTAACCATCCCCAGTATTTGGGGAGTCGCTTCTACTTCAACTGAAGCATTCATTTTTTTTAAGCCCAGGGCTGCCATTGTCCTTTTCTGGCGTTCCGAACGGTCGATGATACTTTTAACCTGTGTTACTTTTATCTTTTTCATAATTAAAGTCATTTGTCATTAAGTCATTTGTCATTGAGACCAATCAGCCTTTAGCAGAATCCACTAATGACTATTGACCAATGACCAATTTCGATTTTATCCGTTAAATACTTTCTTTAAAGAAATGCCTCGTGTTTTTGCAACAGCTATTGGCTCCCGTAATGTAGCCAATGCTTTAAAAGTGGCTTTTACCACGTTGTGCGGGTTGGCAGAACCAAGATTTTTTGCCAACACATCCGTAATACCAGCTGCTTCCAAAACAGCTCTCATGCTGCCTCCTGCAATTACACCGGTACCGTGTGCTGCCGGTTTAATATACACTTTAGCTGCGCCTTCTTTAGATAACTGATCATGAGGTATGGTACCATGCATCAATGGAATTCTTATCAAATTCTTTTTTGCATCTTCAATACCTTTTGTAATAGCTTCCTGTACTTCTTTGGCTTTTCCCAAACCATGGCCAACTACCCCGGCTTCGTTACCAACTACAACTAATGCAGAAAAACTAAAGGCACGACCACCTTTGGTTGTTTTAACTACACGGTTAATGGCAACCACCTTGTCTTTCAATTCCAGGTCACCGGCTTTTACTTTGTTTACAATTAAATTTGCCATTTATTTTTCTGATTAGAACGTTTAAAATTAAAAAACCAAACCACCTTCCCTGGCTCCTTCTGCAACGGCTTTAACACGGCCATGATAGATATAACCACCACGGTCAAATACTATAGTTGAAATACCCAGCTCTTTTGCCTTTGTGGCAATAGCTGCACCCACTAATTTACTTTTTTCAATTTTTGGTGCTTTCTGTGCCTGGATATCTTTTTGCCTGGATGATGCGGCTGCCAGGGTAACACCACTGTTGTCATCGATCAATTGAGCATAGATGTCGCTGTTGCTTCTGAAAACACTAAGTCTTGGCTTTGCAGCAGCACCGCTGATCTTTTTACGGATGCGGTATTTGATCTTTTCTCTTGCACTTGATTTGTTGTTCATATTCTTATTTTTTATCCCCGATACTGCCGGAGATTAATGTTAAAATTTATCAATTTTAAAATTTGAAAAATTCTTAATGTTCAGTGACTTTCCCTTTCATATTGGCACATTTTCAAATCTTCAATTCAATTTTACTTACCAGCTGCCTTACCTGCTTTTCTTCTCAATACTTCACCGGCAAATTTAACACCCTTACCCTTGTATGGTTCAGGCTTACGTAAGCTTCTGATCTTTGCACAAACCTGCCCGATCAGTTGTTTGTCGATACTCTCAAAACTGATCATCGGGTTTTGCCCTTTTTCCTGGGAAGTAACCACTTTTAATTCTTTTGGAATTTCAAAAATAATATTATGCGAATAGCCCAATGCCAGGTCTAAAAGATTTCCCTGGTTTGATGCTTTATAACCCACACCCACCAACTCCAGTTGTTTTTTATACCCTTCGGTAACCCCTTTAACCATATTGTTGATCAAAGAACGATACAAACCATGCATGGCACGGTGACGGATCTGGTCGGTTGGGCGTGTAATATTAACTACTCCATCTTTTACTTCTACGGTAATATCCCTGTCAATGGTTTCGCTTAATTCACCCTTTGGACCTTTTACGGTAACCACATTATCTGCACTTACAGCTATGGTTACACCACTTGTGATTTCTACCGGTTTTTTACCTATACGAGACATAATACTTAATTTGAAAAATTGAAAATCTGAAAATGTTATGTTTAATACCTGTTGTTCACTCCGGATAATAAGACCTGAAAACCATGTTCAAATTTTCAAATCAAAAAATCATCCAATCATTTTAATAAATATTACACAACACCTCACCACCCACATTCTGTGCTTTTGCTTCTTTATCTGTCATCACACCCTTTGAAGTAGATACTATAGCAACACCCAAACCATTTTTTACACGTTTGAATTCATCAGGCTTTGCGTATGTACGCAAACCCGGGCGGCTTACTCTTTCTAAACTCTGAATTACAGGTAATTTAGTGGAGGCATCGTATTTTAAAGCGATCTTGATAACGCCCTGTTTGTTGTTATCCTCAAATTTGTATTTTAAGATGTAGCCTTTATCATACAAAATTTCAGTGATACGCTTTTTTAGATTGCTGGCCGGTATTTCTACAATACGGTGGCTGGCCATCTGTGCGTTACGAATTCTTGTTAAATAATCTGCTATTGGATCAGTAACCATTGTTATTTCAGTTAATTGATTAAATAATTTTTTTACAATGCGATATCCTTTTTCTGGATACTGGATTCTTGATCCTGGATGGTCTATGATATTTGGAGTTTCTTATCCGGTATCTAGTATCCAGTATCGGCCTTCGGCCTCTACCAGCTTGCTTTGGTTATGCCTGGTATTTTACCCTGCAATGCCATATCCCGAAACATATTTCTGGATAAACCAAAATGCCTCATGTAACCTCTTGGGCGGCCTGTTAACTGGCAACGGTTTTTTAAACGAACCGGCGATGCATTCTTTGGTAATAGATCCAAAGCGGCATAATCACCGGCTGCTTTTAAAGCTGCCCTTTTATCAGCATACTTTGCCACCATTACTTCACGTTTTCTTTGCCTGGCTTCAATTGATTTTTTTGCCATAATTTTTTTTATTTGTGAATCAGGATATGAGTATCAAGTATCAGGAAAGGAGTTCACTTCTTGCTACTTGCTACTTTTTTACTTGTTACTTCTTTATGTTTTTAAATGGCATACCTAATTCTTTCAGCAATTCAAATGCTTCTTCATTAGTGCCTGCTGTTGTTACAAAAGTGATATCCAGTCCGGTAATTTTATTTACCCGGTCAATATCAATTTCCGGAAAAATGATCTGCTCGGTAACGCCCAAAGTGTAGTTACCCCGGCCATCAAATGATTTATCATTGATACCTTTAAAGTCACGTACACGTGGCAGGGATACTGAAACCAGCCTGTCCAGAAATTCATACATCTTAACTCCACGTAACGTAACTCTTGCCCCAATAGGCATATTCTTACGCAGTTTAAAGTTGGAGATATCTTTCTTAGACATAGTGGGCACTGCTTTCTGACCGGTTATATTTGATAACTCATCAATAGCAATGTCAATCAGTTTTTTGTCTGTTACAGCACCATTCACACCACGATTCAAACAAATCTTGGTGAGCCTTGGCGCCTGCATTACAGTTTTATAACTGAATTTTTTCATTAAAGCAGGTACCACTTCTTTTTTGTACTTATCTGCCAATCTTGGAGATGTTGTTGTTGTGCTCATTATTTTATTACCCCTCCTGATTTTTTTGCAATTCTTACTAATTTCCCGTTTTCCCTGGTACGTTTAACTTTAGTAGGCGCACCGGCCTTGGCATCCCAAAGCATTACATTACTGATGGCGATGGGAGCTTCTATTTTCACTATACCACCTTTGGTATTTTGAGAAGTTGGCTTGGTATGTTTGGTCACAATGTTAACCCCTTCAACCAATACACGGTTTTTTTCTGAAATTATTTCCAACACTTTACGGGGCTTCTTCAAATCCTTATCCTCTCCGGTAATGACCACTACCGAATCACCTTTTTTAATATTGAATTTGGGTTTAAATCTTGTACTCATTTTATTAAATCTTTATAACTTTTCAAATTCTAAAAATCGTTTCTTGTTTCCTGTTGCTCGTTTTTTGTTACTCGTTTCTGGCTCTTTAATCAAACGAACTCTCCAAACGAGAAACCAGCAACGAGAAACGTTCTTACAAAACTTCCGGAGCCAATGAAATGATCTTCATGTATCCTTTGTCTCTTAACTCCCTGGCCACCGGCCCGAAAATACGTGTACCTCTTGGTTCATCAGAAGCTGTTAATAACACTACCGCATTATCATCAAAACGGATATAAGAACCATCTTTCCTACGTAATTTATTTTTTGTTCTTACAATAACAGCTTTACTAACTGTTCCTTTTTTAATACCACCTGCAGGCATGGCGTCTTTTACAGTAACCACTATTTTATCACCGATCTTAGCATAATCCTGTCCGCTGTTACCAAGTACCCTAATACAAAGTACTTCTTTGGCACCGCTGTTGTCCGCTACATTTAGTCTGCTTTCTTGCTGTATCATTTTATTAATTTTTTAAAGTACAAAATACTGAGTACTAAGTACTAAGTACTAAATACTATTTCACTTTTTCAACAACTTCCACCAGTCTCCAGCGCTTTGTTTTACTCAAAGGACGTGATTCCATGATTTTAACTGTATCACCAATACTGCACTCATTCTTTTCATCATGTGCATGAAAACTGGTAGACTTTTTTACGAACTTACCGTAAAGCGGATGCTTCACTTTACGTTCTACACTTACGGTAATGGTCTTATCCATTTTATTGCTGGATACCACTCCTAGTTTTGTTTTTCTTAAATTTCTTTCAACCATTGTTGCTTTTTTTATGGATTAATTAAAACCCTGATTGTATTTTCTTTAATGCCGTTTTCAAGCGTGCAATATCCCTTCTTAAAGAGCGGATGCTTTGCGGATTTTCCAACGGAGATATAGCATGGGCAAATGAAAGTTTCTTCATACGCAACTCATCTTCAGTAATCTTTGCTTTCAGATCTGCTTCATTTAAACCTTTAAGGCTATTTACAAAATCAACTTTCTTTAACATCTTTATTCAATTTGATAATTTCACTAATCCATTTTATGCTTCGTAATCGTGACGAACCACAAACTTTGTAAGTATGGGTAATTTTTGTGCTGCTAAAGCAAATGCCTCTTTGGCAACCTGCTCCGAAACACCATCACACTCAAACAAAATTCTGCCGGGTTGTACAATAGCTGCCCATCCTTCGGGATTACCCTTTCCTTTACCCATCCTTACCTCTGCAGGTTTTGCAGTAATAGGTTTATCAGGAAAAATTCTGATCCATACATTTCCTTCACGTTTCATATGACGGGTAAGGGCCTGACGGGCACTTTCTATCTGGCGGCTGGTCATCCAAACACTATCCAGTGCCTTTAACCCAAATGATCCAAATGCCAGGGTTGCTCCACGTTTGGTATCTCCCTTCATTCTCCCTTTCTGTGACTTTCTGTGTTTACTTCTTTTTGGTTGTAACATCTTATTTAATTTGGTAATTTGGTAATTTGAAGATGTATCAATTGAATGATCTTATCATTTTCAAATCTTCAAATTGTATAATTTTCAAATCAATTAATTTCTTCTTCCACCGCCACCGCCACGGTTTCCACCACCGCCACCACCTCTTCGGTCACCGCCGCCGCCTCTTCTGTCATCTCTTCTGTCATCTCTCCGGTCAAATCCGCCCTGTCTTTCACCTATTTCTTTTCCACCACCGGCAACCACATTTGGATTCAAGTCTCTCTTACCTAAAACCTCCCCTTTACAAATCCAAACCTTTATACCAATTTTACCATAAACAGTTAAAGCAAATACATTGGCATAATCAATATCCATACGCAACGTGTGTAATGGTGTACGACCCTGTTTGATCTCTTCGCTACGGGCAATCTCGGCACCACCCAAACGACCACCAACCTTTACTTTTATTCCTTCTGCACCCATGCGTAAGGCAGAAGCGATAGACATTTTAATGGCTCTTTTATAGTTAATACGGTTTTCCAACTGACGGGCAATAGTATCGGCTACTATATTTGCATCCAGCTCAGGACGACGTATCTCCAGGATATTGATCTGTACATCATCTTTACCACATAATTTCTTTAACTCTTCTTTGATCCTGTCAACCTCTCCACCACCTTTACCAATGATTATACCCGGTTTAGAAGTGTGAATGGTAACGATCAGTTTATTCAGCGTACGCTCAATTACAATTTTAGAAATACCACCTTTATTGATACGGGCATTCAGGTAATTTCTGATCTTGTTATCCTCGATCAGTTTTTTTGGATATTCCGTTTTACTTGCAAACCAGTTGCTATCCCAACCACGGATGATTCCTAACCTTGCACCAATCGGATTTGTTTTTTGACCCATATTCAGTTTTTAATTATTTGTGTGTTGTAAACCTGATTATTTTTTTGTTGCAGGTGCCTTTGCTTTTTTAGGGGCCGCTGCTTTTTTTGTTATTACTTTTTCTGCCGGAACTTCGGCAATTTCTTCAACCGGTTTGCTTTTAGCCAATTTAGCCTCAACAGCGGTTGTCGTTGTATCCACGATCACTGTTACGTGATTGCTGCGCTTACGAACCCTGTACCCACGGCCCTGTGGCGCCGGGCGCATACGCTTTATAACCCTTGCCCCATCTACCATGATCGTTTTTACGATCAATGCATTTTCATCACCTCCTTCATTCTTTTGTTTCCAGTTATTAATAGCCGACATAACCAGTTTGCGTAAAGGAACTGCCGGATGTTTTGGGTTGTGTTCCAAAACGGCCAAAGCTTTTTCAACATGCATACCACGTATCAAATCCACCAGCAATCGCATCTTTCGGGGCGAGGTGGGGTAATTGTTCAATTTTGCTACTGCTTCCATATTTATAAGTTTCGAGTTATGAGTTGAAAACCTGCCAACTGCAAACTATTTATACTATTTTTTTACTTGAGTGACCTCTGAAATTCCTCGTTGGTGCAAATTCTCCTAACTTATGTCCAACCATAAATTCAGTAATATAAACAGGAATGAATTTATTTCCGTTATGAACAGCAAAGGTTTGTCCTACAAAACCCGGAGTAATCGTGCTTCTGCGACTCCAAGTTTTTATTACACCCTTCTTACTTTTTCCATCCACCATTGCAGTAACTTTTGCTTCAAGCTTAGCTTCTACATAAGGACCTTTTTTTAACGAACGAGCCATTTTTTTTAATTTGCTGATGTGTTAATTTGCTGATCTGGCTATTACCACATTCTATTTTAAAAATTTGTTTATTTCCCTGGTCTGAACAGGGCATTTTAACAATCAGCTCATTAGCGCATTGGCTAATCAGCACATTTGTTTTCTATTTATTGGGCAATTTCTTTCCTCCCCTTCGGGTGAGGATCATCTTATCTGATCCTTTCCCCCTGGTACGGGTAATTTCGCCTTTAGCATATTTACCTTTCCGGCTGCGTGGGTGACCACCAGAAGCCCTTCCTTCACCACCACCCATCGGATGATCTACCGGGTTCATCGCTACCGCTCTTGTTCTTGGACGAATACCCTTCCACCTGTTACGGCCTGCTTTACCCATACTCTCCAGGCTATGATCACTGTTGCTTACAACACCAACGGTTGCATAACATTTGATCAATACTTTCCTTAATTCACCACTTGGCATTTTTAATATAGCGTACTTTTCTTCTTTATTGGTTAATTGGGCAGAAGTACCGGCACTTCTTACCAGTATACCTCCCTGGCCCGGCTGCATTTCAATATTATGAACATTGGTACCCAACGGCATATTCTTAAACATCAATGCATTTCCTAATTCCGGAGCTACATCATCACCACTTAAAACTATTTGTCCAACCTGTAAACCCTGCGGAGCAATGATGTATCGCTTTTCTCCATCAGCATAAGCCAATAAAGCAATAAAAGCTGTACGGTTAGGATCATACTCTATTGTTTTTACGGTACCCGGAATATTCTTTTTATCCCTTTTAAAGTCAATGATTCGGTACATGGTCTTATTACCACCTCCCATATAACGCATTGAACGTCTTCCCTGGGCATTACGGCCGGCTGTATTCTTCTGCTTTTCAAGCAAAGATTTTTCCGGAATGTTGGTGGTAATTTCTTCGTATGCATTACCAATTCTCCACCTGGTTCCTGCTGTTGTCGGTTTGTATTTTCTAAGTGCCATTTTAAAATTTCTTTTATGTTGTCAAAACTTTGCGGTGCTGACCACCATTCATTAGTTATTATTTTTTCGTCCGCTTAGTCCTGAGCGTAATTCAACTTCGCTCATTACCGAAGGATTATATACCGCTGCCGTACAGATCAATGGTCTCGCCTTTTGCAACGGTTACAATAGCTTTCTTTTTTGAAGGCTTACGGCCTACTATAAATCCAGCCTTGGTGTACTTGGCTTTTGCTTTTGAAGGCACTACAATAGTATTAACATTATCAACCGTTACTCCGTAAAAACTTTCAATGGCTTTTTTTATCTCCAGCTTATTTGCTTTTTTATCCACTACAAATGAATAGCGGTTCATCTTCTCTGTTTGCTTATTTGCCTTTTCGGATAAAATCGGCTTTATTAAAACGTCAGACAGTTTCATTCGTCTTTTAATTTATTTGTTACTTAATTATGCAACTGCAGTTTCTTCACTAAAGATCTTTGCAGCACTTTCTGTTAATACCAAAACATTGGCGTTTAAAATATCATACGTATTCAGGTCGCTTAACAAAGTACCGGTAACAGATGGCACATTGCGTAAACTTAAATACAGGTTATCGTTGTATTCCGGAATAACTATTAGGGTCTTTTTCCCGGCAATATCAAGGTTCTTTAAAATACCAGTAAATACAGAGGTTTTTGGCGTTTCCATAGTCACATCTTCCAGTATCATGATGGCATTATCTTTTGCTTTATAAGCCAGTGCACTCATCTTAGCCAGGTCTTTCACTTTACGGTTCAATTTGATGTCATAAGCATGTGGTTTTGGCCCGAATATGCTACCACCGCCTTTGTACAAAGGGTTACGCAGGTTACCTTTACGGGCACCACCGGTACCTTTTTGCTTGTGTAATTTTTTAGAAGAGCCCTTAACTTCCATACGTGTTTTTACCTTATGTGTGCCCTGCCGCTGTGCGCCCTGGTATTGCTTTACAGCCAGGTAAATAACGTGGTCATTAGGTTCAATACCAAAAATCTCTTCCGGTAGTTCAACCGTTCTGCCGGTCTTCTTTCCTTTTATATTTAAAACATCTACTTGCATTGTCTTTATTTTTTCAACTTTGGCAAAGTTTGAAACTTTGCCAAAGTTTATGAACGTTACTTTTGAATTAAAACAATAGACCCATTATGGCCGGGAACAGAACCGCTTACCAATATGTAATTTTTTTCAGCGAATATCTTCACCACTTTCAAACCCTTCATGGTTACTCTGTCCTGGCCCATCCGGCCGCCCATACGCATGCCTTTAAATACCCGGCTGGCATCAGATGAGTTACCTATAGAACCCGGGGCCCTTGACCGGTCATGCTGACCGTGAGACTGGCCACCAACACCACTAAAACCATGGCGCCTGACCACACCCTGGAAACCCTTACCCTTGGTGGTGCCTACTACTTCAATACTATCACCTTCAGTGAAAATATCAACCGTAATGGTTTCACCAACATTCTTGTCTATTTCGCTATCGCGTATTTCCTGAACGAATTTTTTAGGAGAGGTTTGAGCTTTGGCGAAGTGATTTACTTCAGCCTTAACGGAGTGTTTTTCCTTTTTTTCACCAAATGCTATCTGGAGAGCATTGTAGCCGTCTGTTTCAACGGTTTTCTTTTGTGTAACCACACATGGACCTGCCTCAATTATAGTAACAGCAGTTTGCTTGCCACTGGCATCGAAGATACTCGTCA
Organism: Chitinophagaceae bacterium; assembly: GCA_031414035.1. GTDB lineage: Bacteria > Bacteroidota > Bacteroidia > Chitinophagales > Chitinophagaceae > Ferruginibacter. Next base: position 25,065 of record JANOGE010000169.1, read on the forward strand.
TGCCGATCTTTTTTCCAATAATACTTTTCATTGTATCTTGTTTATATCCAGCGCTCTCGCCTGAGGCGAGAGATAGATGTTCAATATTTTTTTGTTTTAAGAACTTACCTTCTGCTTTTCTCCGTCGTCCCGAAAGCTATCGGGAGAGAAAGTTCATCAGGCCTTAATCTCAACATCAACACCACTTGGTAAGTCTAACTTACTCAACGCATCTACCGTACGGCTGCTGCTGGTGTAAATGTCTAATAAACGCTTATGTGTACAGAGTTGAAACTGCTCACGGGCTTTTTTATTAACGTGAGGAGAACGCAACACAGTAAAGATTTTTTTGTGTGTAGGTAAAGGAATTGGTCCTGTAACTACGGCTCCGGTACTACGTACCGTTTTTACAATCTTTTCAGCAGATTTATCAACCAGATTATGGTCGTAAGACTGCAATTTTATTCTGATTCTCTGTGACATATTAAAAGAACTTTTGAATTACCTTTTTTTAATTTGGAGTGCAAAGGTAAGGGTTGGAATGTAAACAGCAAAAGATTGTAGGAAGTTTTTTTATACAGGAAGGAGCCGGGGGTTATAGCCGGATTTGAGTAAAACAGGGTTTATTGTGGTTTTCAATCCTTTTTTTCAACGCTTCCACCACTACTTACCGAATTATTTACTACAGCAGCACCATGATAACTGATAACACCACCACTGCTTGCTTTTGCATTTAAAGTTATGCTTGCATGCACTTTTGCATTGGCACCACTGCTAACAGATACCGTTGTCTTTTCACTTAAAAGATCCCGGGTACTGATATTTGCCCCACTGGATGCTTCTGCATTATAAATCCTGGTCTGGCCGCTAAGTTTTATGGTGGCAGCACTGCTTACATCCGTTTCAATTTCAGGAGCATCAACTTCTGCCTCAATACGGCCTGAACTGGAAGCATGAAAGGACAGCTTTCCATTACTTTTCAACAGGTCATTTACCTTGATATCAGCTGAGGCTGAAGCCCTTAAACTGCTTAAACCCGGTGTGGTGATAAATACTTTCATGTGTACATCAGAGTAGTTGTGCAGGTCTTCTGTCCGAATCTTTAAAACATTACCTGATACCCTTGTTTCAATATATTTCATAATATTATCATCAGCTTCAACAGTGACTTCTGTTACAGGGCCAATACGAACTTCCACTTCAAAACCACCGCCAACAGAAACCCCGTTAAAGTTACCCACCGAACGTGTTTCTTTAATTATGTCACCACTTCCCGTAGTAGATTGGCAGGAAGCTAATGCAATAATTGCAGCCAATAAAAATAAAATCTTTTTCATGATTTAAATTTAAGCAAATATAAATATTCTTAACATTAAACCCTGCTCTACTCACCTCATATCATCCAACTAATTATTTACCTTCGCAACGCAATGACTGAAAAAATACTTATTCTTGATTTTGGTTCTCAATATACACAATTGATTGCCCGTACGGTAAGGGAGGCAAATGTTTTTTGTGAGATAATCCCTTATAATAAAGAAATTGATTACGAACCCGGATTAAAAGGGATCATACTTGGCGGCTCGCCTTTTTCTGTAAATGAAGAAAATGCGCCTATGGTTGATGTAAAAAAAATGACCGAAAAAGTACCCGTTCTGGGTATTTGCTATGGTGCCCAGTTAACGGCAAAAATATTTGGAGGCCGTGTAGATAAAAGTGAGAAAAGGGAATATGGCCGTGCATTATTTGAAATAAAAAAAGAAGATACATTATTAAAAGATATCCCTCAATACTCACAGGTATGGATGAGCCATGCCGATACCATTACAGAACTTCCGGAAGGATTTGAATTACTGGGAACCACAGAATCTATTCCTGTAGCAGCTTTCCGGAAAAAGGGCAACGATGGATGTGCTTTATATGGCTTACAGTTTCATCCCGAAGTATATCATTCTGTAGAAGGCAAGACACTCATTAAAAATTTCCTGGTTAATATTTGTAATTGCACGCAGGATTGGACAGCCGCACATTTTATAACGGATACCATTGAAATACTAAAAAAGCAGATCGGTAATAAAAAAGTTATTATGGGTTTGAGTGGCGGCGTTGACAGCACCGTTGCGGCCACATTAATTCATAAGGCCATCGGTAAAAACCTGTTCGGGATTTTTGTAGATAACGGAGTATTGCGTAAAAATGAATTTGAAGAAGTACTGGAAATATATGGCAGACTGGGATTAAACGTAAAGGGAGTTGATGCAAAAAAACATTTTTATAAAAAACTGGCCGGCAAAACTGATCCCGAAGAAAAACGAAAAGCTATCGGCAGCGGTTTTATTGAGATATTTGATGAAGAAGCACATAAAATGGAGGGTGTTGAAATGCTGGGACAGGGTACTATTTACCCCGATGTTATAGAATCCCTTTCTGTTCATGGCCCTTCAGCTACTATTAAATCGCACCACAATGTAGGTGGACTGCCGGATACCATGAAACTGGCATTGGTAGAACCATTGCGTTCTTTATTTAAAGATGAAGTACGCCGGGTTGGATCAGAATTAGGCATACCGCATGAAATGCTCGCAAGGCACCCATTTCCCGGACCCGGCCTGGGTATAAGAATTTTAGGAGAAGTTACAGAAGAAAAGGTACGGTTATTGCAGGAAGCAGATGCCCTGTATATTAACGGGCTGAAAAATAATAATTTATATGCTGATATCTGGCAGGCAGGTACCATTTTATTACCGGTTAAAAGTGTTGGGGTAATGGGTGATGAAAGAACGTATGAATTTACCGTTGTATTAAGAGCCGTAACATCCGTTGATGGTATGACAGCAGACTGGGCACATTTACCATATGCTTTTTTGGCCACCATCTCCAATGAAATAATAAATAATGTCCGGGGTATTAACAGGGTGGTGTACGATATCAGCAGCAAGCCTCCTGCAACCATTGAATGGGAGTAAAAAAGGGAACAGGGAATTGGGAATTGGGGATTAGGAATTTGGACCGGGGGTTTAATTTCAAGATTTAGAATTTACTTTATGAATAAGAAATTTTTTGTCAGTTCGTTTTTACTGTTCTTATCATTTGCTTTTAATACAAATGCACAAAATGATACTGCGAAAAAGGCGCCTGTTTACAAAGTAGGGATTTTTGCACCGCTTTATCTTGATTCTGTTTTCAACAATAATACCTTCAGATACAAACAAAGTATACCCCGGTTTATCATGCCTGCCGTTGATTTTGTTCAGGGCGCCCAAATTGCATTAGACAGCATGCAGTCAGGCAATGACCATATAGATGCAACAATCTATGATACCAAATCCTATACACAACCCATACCTTATCTGATACTCAATAAAAAACTGGACAGCCTTAATTTAATTATAGGAAGTGTTAAAGATGCTGAGTATCTGCAATTGGCTGAATTTGCTTTACAAAAAAAAATCCCCTTTATATCGGTTACCTATCCCAATGTTGCAGGTATTACCGCTAACCCATATTTAGTAATTGTAAATCCTACACTAAAATCGCATTGCGAGGCTATTTTCAGTTATATTTTACAAAATCATGGAACCGATAAGATTTATCTGTGTCGTCAAAAAGGGGTACAGGAAGATATGGTGGCCTCCTACTTTAAGCAAATTAATGAGCAGGATGGTAAACCTTTACTGAATATTCAAACATTGAATTTTGAAAACAATTTTTCTGATGGTTTTCTTAAAACAAAATTAGACAGCAATAGTAACAGCATTATCATTGGAGCAAGCCTGGATGAAACATTTGCCGGCAAAATTGCCGCTGCCTGTTTTAACCTGAATACCACTTATTCTATTACCCTCATTGGAATGCCTACCTGGGATGGTTTCACCTTCTTATCTAAAAAAAATGAACTTACAGGGTTCCCTATCTATTATACCACTCCTTATTTTAATGATAAAGCAGATGATTTCAGTAAAATGCTTACTGCCAGCTATCAAAAAAAATACAAAGGAAAACCAACCGACATGGCATATAAAGGGTTTGAAGCCGTGTATTTATTTACAAAATTACTGGCCACTTATCCCGACAACTTTATGGGCCATATTAATGACAAAAAGATAAAAGTGTTTTGTGAATATAATTTCCGCCCTGTGATGTTAAAAAAAGAAAACCTGCCTACCGGACAGGCAGTCACCGTACCCGATTATTTTGAAAATAAACATTTGTATTTTATAAAAATACTAAATGGCGCCGTCTCCAAAGCGTGGTAATTTCTATGTTATTTTTTTCCAAACCGGAAACGGCTCCTTAAAAAGGGCTGAATAGTATTTGTACACGGATTTATTCTGTACAGCCTGTTTCCATTGTCTATTAATTTATTTCAAACAGAACTTTAAATCTGAGTTGACTAAACCCGTTCCCGGTGTTAATGGAACGAAGTTTACACTTTACTTTCCGATAGCTTTTTACAGCTCCTGTTCCATCCACTTTAGAAACATTTGAACTACGGTTTATTTCCCAACAGCTGGTTAAAGATCATAAGGCCATTGTGGCCTGAAAATATCGCCGGTATTAATGCTTCGTCTTATAACAAGCTATACATCTGTTTGTAATTTGTAAATTCGATGAAGATTACACCCAGCCAGAATGATTTGTATGGTATGCGGGCTATACCTTGTTTTATCGTGTCATTTTTAAAGTTTCAATACATCATGTTTCGGTACCATGCATTTTTTGTAGCGGAACCTTTAATTCTTTGTCAGCCTGGTCAATCATTGCATACTGTCCGTACTTGGTATCATTCACTTTCCCGGTTGACTTTTCAGGTTGCCTGATCCTTTGTTTTTTAATCAGCCATGTCTTCTTTCTTCCTGGTTTGCATCTTAAACTAAATTATGGCTCCTGTTATTTGTGATCTTTTGTAAGTATGGATCTGATTAAACGGCATATGAACATCTGGCAATCCCTATTGGTTTGTTATGTCATTGGGAAGGCGATTTTAATAAACCACTTGCTTCGCCAACTTCGCTTTTAATTCATCAGAAAACTTTATTCGGAAAAGCATGTTTTCTTTCCCCCATTTTTAGTTTTTCCTCTAAAACAAAAAAGCTTTAACCCTGTAGAACAGATAAAAAAAGTCCCCCGGAAAACCGGGGGACTGTATAACTGATCATCAGTTAGTCTTATTGAATTACTATTCTGCACATACTTAACCGGTTGCCGTTTCTGTCTCCGATCTCAACCCAGTACAGGCCCTTTCCATTTCTCCGCATATCAACATCCATTCTGTCATATGGCCGTCCTATGGTGTAAACCTGGGTTAACACCCTGTCACCTTTACTATCAAAAACGGTTAATAATCTCGGTAAACCAGTATTGTTTGCTCCGCTATAGTATCTAACCTGGAACATACCACTGTTTGGATTCGGATAGATGAAACACTTACCACTTACAGAATCTTTGATGATAACGGTATTGGAAATATTGGTACATCCGTTAACGTCTCTAACCCTTAACTGGTAGGATCCCAAACCATCGATATCTACATTCAGTGAACCGGTAGTGGCATTTGGAACCACCACTCCGTTTCTCAGCCAGGTATAACCTCCATTGGGGTCGGCTGCAGAAGGAGAAACCGTAGAATTAATAGTATAGGTCAATCCCGGGAACAGGCTAACCACATATGGAGCCTGACCAATCACAATGGTTGGTAAAGGATTAACAGTAAGTATCCTCTGGAATGAGAATATAGCAGGACAAGGCAAAGCACCCTGTATACTGCAACGGTAAACATAACCAGTCATCGTCACAGGAGGTGCAGTAATGGTCAATGTTGCTGAAGTAGCACCGCTGTAAACCCCACCGTTATTAATGTTAGTGAAGGTATTACCACCATCGGTACTTACCTGCCACCTGTATGTGTAAGGACCGGTACCTGCTATTGCAACAGTGAAAGTTGCCACCTTATCTGTACAGACGGTTTGAGCAACCGGCTGAGCCGTTACCGTTAATGGTTGATTTACCGTAACCACTACTGTTCTTGAAGGTGATAAACAACCTACCGTTGGTGCGCTGAATGTTATACCCCAGCCATTTGCAATTGTACCCTGGTCTCCGCCGGTATCATCCACAACAAACAATTTCCACAGACCATTAACATTAGCTGTATTGCCAAACAATGCAAGAGCAGGTGCAGCCTGAGCAAATGCACCCGGACCAGGAGCTGGCCAGTTATCTGCCACATCAACATTGGTTGGGCTGTATGTACCTGTTGGATTAGCAGCACCTGCAGCCATAGCAGGACTACCATCTCTAAATGTATAGGTAGCATTAGGAACTGCCACAGTACCTCCAATATCCGACATTAATACTACATTTTGCCCTGTTGGTGATTGTAATAAAATATCTATATCATTACCCCATGTATGACTCATATTACGTAAAACCACATTATCAACAGTGGTACCTGTAACTGGTAAACCGGTTACGGTAATGTTTGATGGATAAGGAGTTCCGGTACCTACTGAAGGTATGGTTATAGGAGCGGGGTTTGTGAATGAACTTAAAACATTGAGTCCGTTACCATTTACAGTTACTGTATAAGGATTGGCACCAATGGTGGTTGGTTTTGCCCATACTGAATCTACCCTGGTACCGGCAACGTATGCTGTTGAAGCAATGGCATCAGAGAATAATCCAATTACAGGGCTCCATACTGCAGGAAGAGCTGGTACACCAATAACATAGCTGATCTCCAGTGTCCAAGAGGATAAAGTTCCCACATCACCGGGTCCGCCATCTGCCATGGCCAATGTCCAGACACCATTTGCATTATTTGCAGGAACGGCATATATATCATTCCAGCTTGCGGCATTTGAAACAAAACCGGTTGGGTTTTGTACAGTTACACCTGCAACCGGGGCATTTAACAGATCGGCTCTCCAAATAGGAGTAGTGCCATAAATGAACGGAGCTACAGCTACTGAATTGAAATTAGCAGTACCTGCTGAACTTGCTGATGCATTGTACCATCCCCATGTTGGAACACCTGAAGCAGGGCCCGTAAAGGCACCACCGGCATATTTATACAAATTCAGTATAGATGTTCCTGTAGGCGGTTTAAGATTAAAGATCATATCGCCCGGATAAGTATGCGACATATTCAACCTGACAGCCATAGAAGATATGGTGGCATTGGCGGGTATACCCGATACTGTTACAGTAGAGTTTACACCGTTGGCCGTATTGTCCGGAACCGCAACATTGACTGTTCCGGAAGGGAATGATAAATTAGTAGTTACTGACGAAGAACTCCTCAGTAATACTGCAGGATCTCCCAAACACATGGCAACTGCTGCAGGTGTAACGGTAGGTGCCGGTGGTGTGTACAATACGGTTACCGTATTGGTATTCAAACAACCGGTAGTTCCATCTGTTCCTGTAACCGTGTAAACGGTTGTACTTACCGGAGCTGCATATACCTGGGGTGTTTGTGTACCGGCAACATATGGTAATGTTGCTATCGTATTTGTAAACAATCCAGCTGCAGGAGACCAGGTAAATGTAAGTGGTGAACCTGCTCCACCCGGTGTGGTATAATCAATGGTTAAATTCCAGGAAGCAAGGGTTCCAATATCGCCGCCACCGCCATCACACATGGCCAGTGTCCAGGAACCATTGGTAGATGGGCCTGTTGTATACAAATCAGTAAAGCTGGTTGCAGCAGATATAAAGCCTGTTGGGTTTTGAATCGTTGGACCAGCAACCGGTGTATTGATCGCATCTGCCTTCCAGGCAGTAATGTTATTATAAATGAACGGGGCAACAGCTACTGTACTCCAGGCTACCGGACCCAGCTGACTAACTTTTGCACCATACCAACCCCATGTTGGAACTCCTGAAGCAGGGCCCGTAAACAGGCCTCCTCCATATTTGTACAAATTAAGGATTGCGCCATTTGGTGCCCTGAGATGGATGATCATATCACCCGGGTAGGTATGTGAAAAATTATTTAATGTAACAGATACATTGGTAATAGTAGCATTGGCCGGAACACCAGCAATGGTTAAGCTATTACTTACGCCATTGGCGGTATTATCAGGAACAACCAGGTTTATAGTACCTGAAGCAGCTGTTACAGCACCTGGGATAGGTGGTGCCGCTGAACCGGTTGATAATAATACACCATTAATACCTGCCACTCCACCGCAAACAGGGCCTGCAGGGGTAATGGTTATAACCGGTAGTGAACTAACGGTTAAGAGTGCTCCTGTAGAGAAAGCAGTAGGAGGACAAGTACCACTAATTGCACAACGGTATCGGTTATTGTTCATACCGGTTGTTATACCGGTAAGTGTTAAAGTAGGAGTTGTAGCGCCACCATAAATACCACCATTGGTAATATTATTCCATGGGCCGCCTGCACCTGTTGTGCTTTCCTGCCATTGATAAGTAATATTCTGGCCAGTTCCAGTAACACTAAAACTGACATTTGTACCAGCGCAGGCCCCGGTTACATTAACCGGATTAGTTACTACTGCTGGTAATTGCCATATAGTTAAAGTTATTGCTGTTGTAGTTTGACAACCACTTGGAGCAGTACCCATAACGGTATATGTTGTTGTTGTCATTGGCGAAGCCGCAACAGGGTTGCCCGTTGTAGAGCTAAGTCCTGCAGCAGGGCTCCATAAGAAGGTCCATCCTACCGGAGGTGGAGCCGGAGGGAAAGCAAAATTTATAGTATAGCTGGCAATATTTCCCAGGTCACCACCTACCTGGTCATTAACCCATAGATTCCAGTTACCATTCATGGTAGGTGTATTAAGAGCGGTCAGTAATGGGACGGCCACATTTAGACTAGGACCGGGTGCCGGCATTACATCACTTACAGCACCATCATTTGTAGGACGATAAGTACCACTCGGTAAAGGATTCACAGCAGGAACCCTAGGAGCGCCATCAACAAATGTTAATGTGGTATTATTTGCATCAAAATTTCCATCATTGCCCAGGTCAGATAATAACATTACGCCTTGAGCAAGGCCGCCCGGGCCTGTTAATGCAACATCTATATCACCTGTCCATGTATGGTTAAGGTTTGTCAGTACTACTGATGATACAGTTGCTCCTACTGGCAAACCTGCCACTGCAAGTGGTAATGGATAAGGAGTAGCCGTACCGGAAGAAGGTATGGTTAACCCACCAGCACTGGTAAATGTTGCGGTACCCGGAAGACCAATAACTGTCAATAATGTTGGACTGCCTGCACAAAGAGGCCCGTTAGGGCTGGCAGAAACGGCTATTGGAGTAATTGGTAAGGCAGATACAGTAACCGTTGGCGTACCACTATTACCTATACCTATACAGCCTGCCGCACTGGTAACGGATACCAGGTTATAGGTTGTAGTTACACCCGGGGTTATCGGAATATTTGCACCGCTTACATAGTTTGTAATGGGTGGCAATAGACCTCCTGGAACCCTGTTTATAACCACTGTATAAGGTGATAATCCTCCGGTAATATCTACTTTTAAATTAGCCGTAGAACCGGTACAGGTAGTAGGTGTAAGAACACCGGAAGTAGAATAAACAACATTATCAATACCAATATAATCTGAGTTGGCACCACCAGGCCCCGCACCTTCAACAAAATACCTGAAAGCTAAACGGCCGTTAACACCTGCCGGAGGCAATCCACTCAAGGTTATGGTAAACTGGGTCCACGCAGTTGGATAACCAGTACTGGTATAGGTTGGATTTATATCTAAAAGTAAGTTAGAATAATCTCCAACACTGGTATTGGTAGCGCCAACATTGGTTCCGGTATTGGTCGTATTCATCCTAACCTGTAACCTGTCTGGGAAAACACCGCTTGTTGTACGTGTATAAAAGGTAAAAATATCCCCATTCTTTAATAAAACACTTGGAGCGAATAACCAGTTACTGATAATATTTGTTCCTGTAGTATTATTAAAATTAGCTGCTATATAAGAGGTAGCAGCACCTGATTGAGCAGGGAACACTCCGGCATTACCCTGAAACCATCCTGTTAGACCTACCGGTTGGCTGTTATTTTGAGCAACCCATCCGGCTGGTACTACAGTGGTAAATCCTTCATTGATCAAAAGTATAGGTGGCCCGGGAATCTGCACCTGGCTTAATACCGAGGCCGTTGAGCCGGTTAAAGCATTTACCGTTACCGAAGCACAGGCGCCAGCGGGAAAACAGGTGCCTTCACCACGCACATAATAAGTAGTGGGAACCAAAGGTGAAACCGTAATTGAAGTTCCTGTACCAACCGGGGTACCACCGCATGAACCGGTATACCAGAACCAGTTTGTAGCACTGTTTAAAGTGCCATTAGCTGTTAACGTAGTTGGTGCACCAGCACAGGTATTTAAATTTCCTGTTATAGTAGGTATTGTTGGATTAACACATACACCTGTATTAACATAGTCTATTTTAAAGATCTGCTCAACCGGTACAGGAACGCCGCCGCCGTTATCATTTAATGCTCCCCATGGACCATTATTAAAAGTACTTACGGAATTGTAACCGGGCAGTGTTCTGACACCAACAGGTTGGCTCATCAATGCAAATACACGTTGGCCGGGGCCACCCACCGTTTGCCATTCTATCCAATAAGTACCGGCAGTTAAGGTTGTTGTTACATTAGCCTCTACTTTCCAAACTACAAAGTTTAAGGTTGGAGGGGTACCCGGAGCCGGAACCTGCGAATTTGCAATAGTTATAATATTTGCAGGTGACGTAGCGCCCAGCCTGTTCGTTGTGAGATCTCCATAAACAACGGTAGATGCTCCAACCGGGCTTGCATTACGGATGACCACTCTTATAGCCGTAACAGGTGAAACCCCCGGAGGAGGAGGCAGTACCACTGAATAAAACGTCATTTTGGAAATATTCCAGATTTGACCGGCAGGTACGGTAAAGTCATCAGCCACCCTGGAACTTCCAATGATGGGTGAATTATCAAAAGCGATCGAAACGTTGGTGGGGGGAAGGTTGGCCGGTAGCAAATTATTTTGCATTTCGTGCCATTGCAAACCTGCAGGTGCTGATACCCCGCTTTTGGAAAGTACACCGGTACCTAAACTTCCGTTATTGTACTGGGCATTTGAATTACTGGTTGAAAATACTAGAAAAACGAGCAAGGGCAGCACATTTGACAATAGCTTCCTTAATCTGGTTAGAGTAGTTGTTTTTTGCATAAAGTTAGTTTTGAGTTTGTAACTATTTGAATGTTAGAAAAGGATATTCTTAACATACGGGATAAAGTTATACAAGTTTTTTGATTTTTAACATTTTTTTTTATTTATTTATGCGTTTTAAAAAAAAAGCAGGATCCGTATTTATTTACCAAATAAATACCTATATATTTGTAAGCGTATATACACATCAAAACTTAAATAACTAATTATGAAAAAATTAATTTTTACTTCAATTTTATTCTGCTGTATAGCATTTTCTGCCAATGCCCAAAAAACAAATGGAGCTGTAAAGAAGGAAATGCCGGACGCAGCGGCTGTTGATAAATCAACAAAACAATCAAAGTCAGCACCTGCCCCTGTAGCTATGGGGAAACAAACAAAGTCAACACAGGCAGCTGTAGCTGCAGGAAACCAAACCAAAACGGAAAACCCTGTACCTGCTTCAGATATTACCTCAACTGCACCATCGGCAAGTTTTTCTGATGCGGTTAAGCAATCAGATGAAAACGCAGTTAAAGAAAAAACTAAAAACAGCCAACCGGTTAATAAAGTAAAAACAGAAAGTAAAACAAATAAGAATTAAGCATATTTTTTATTCAAAAAAGCGAATATTGATAAACTCAGTATTCGCTTTTTTTATTTCCTGTAGGGTTTACCACATTTATATAAAAATGATCAGGCCAAAATCCCGGGAAATCACCGATTTGTAAGCCATATGATGCCGTTTAATATGATAATACTGTTTAACCCTGTTCCATAATTATTTGATCAGCTTCTTAATGCTGCCGGGGTAAACATTAAATTACCGGTACAAAAATTATCTGCCCCGCCCCGATACATACCTTTATCTATTCTTCAATATTAATGCCGGTCATCCTTTATTATTTTACCATTTACTTTTTTAATTAATGGAATGATTTATTATTGATACAAGTTTATATAAATTGCAGAAAAGAGTTTTTGAATAATAAATCCGGAGAAATGAATAAGTGGCTCACCCGTTTTAAGGAATCCCGTTTTGTAAAGGGATTGGTTTATACCGTAATCGGGGCTATCTCCTACCCCGGCCTTACCATACTAAATAAATTGCAGGTAACCGGTATGGAGAATTTGCATAAACTGCCCAAAAAAAATGTCTTGTTTGTAAGTAATCATCAAACCTATTTTGCAGAGGTGATCACTTTTTTACATATTTTTTGTGCTGTAAGCTGGCGTAAAAAAAACAAACTTGGTATTCCCTATTACCTTCTCTGGCCTTTTACCAGGGTTCAGTTTGTTTCGGCAGAAGAAACCATGAAAAAGAACTGGCTGAGTAAATTATTTGCGCTGGCGGGTTCTATTATGGTAAAACGGGTATGGGTTGATGATTCCAAAGAAGTAAGAAAAGGACTGGATCCAAGTGATACCCGGAAAATATCAAGGGCACTTGAAAAAAACTGGGTCATTACTTTTCCGCAGGGAACGACCATGCCGTTTGTTCCCGGCCGCAAAGGAACCGCCTTTATCATTAAACATTACCGGCCCATAGTGATACCGGTAGTGATTGATGGTTTTAATAAAGCCTTTGATAAAAAAGGGCTGAAGCTGGTTAAAAAAGGCACCCGGCTAACCGTAACCTTTAAAGAACCGCTGACGGTGGATTTTGATGATTCAACCGAAAAAATTCTTCAGGATATTATGGATGCCATTGAGCAAAGTAAAAAATTTAATATGGGTACATAACAACTGAATGAATGGGCAATTCCGGTAACTCAGTCTTTAATAAAAAGGGCTTTTAATTCCACCGCTTCTTCCGGTTTCATTTTACCACCCAATATTAATCTTAACTGTCTTCTTCTTAAAGCTCCGTCAAATAATTTTTTTTCTTCTTCTGTTTCCGGTACCAGGTGATTCACTTTTCGTGGCTTGCCATTGGGATCAAGCGATACAAAAGTATAATAGGCTTCATTGCTCTTATATTTATATTGTTGTATGGCATCTTCTCCCCATACATTTAGATGTACTTCCATACTGGTATTGAATGAACGGGTTAAACTGGCTTCAATATGTACCACGTTTCCGAGTTTGATCGGGTTTTCAAAAGAAATATTATCTACCGACGCCGTTACCACCGGGGCACCGCAATGTTTCATGGCAGCCAGGGCTGCGGCTATATCCATCCAATACATTAAGCGGCCACCCATCAGGTTACCAAAGGTGTTGGTATCGTTGGGTAATACCAGTTCGGTCATAACCACCAATGATTCTTTTGCTTTCTTATCCATTTATTTTTTTGGCAAAGATAAGAACCTGTTAGTAACCGGATTTTCGATTTATTTGGTAAATCGTGTTTGATTTGTGAATTTCGAATGACGAATTGCTAATTATGAAAGAACAAACAAAAATATCATTTGATAATACCGAATATGCATTTGCCGCCAAAACCAATGCAGAATTAAAAAAAGCCAATTTTCTTTTTGGCATAATGGGCAAGCCATGGATGGTTAATGCGGCCTTAAAAATTACCCCCATTGCTATAAAATGGAAAATACCCTTTACCAAAACCCTCATCCGTAAAACGATCTTCAAGCAGTTTGTAGGGGGTGAAACATTGAACGAAACAGCAAAGGTTGCTGATAAGTTAGAGCAATATAATGTACAGGTTATCCTTGATTATGGAGTTGAAGGAAAAGAAGGCGAGGATAATTTTGAAATGGCAAGGGATGAGTTTAAAAAGGTTATTGACTATGCGGCTACCCAGCCCAATATACCCTTTATGAGTGTTAAGATAACCGGGTTTGCCAGGTTTTCATTATTGGAAAAACTGGATGCAGCCATGCGTACTTTTCCCGGAACATTAATGAAACGATATCTCCGTGCACTTGACACATTAACTCCACAGGAAAAAGAAGAATGGCATAAAGTAAGATTGCGGATCCAGCAGTTATGTGAAGCAGGGGATAAAAAAAATGTGGGTGTTTTAATAGATGCCGAAGAGACCTGGATTCAGGATCCGGTGGATGCGTTAATTATTTTGATGATGGATATATTTAATAAAAAAAAGCCGGTCATCTATAATACCATACAATTGTACCGTCATGACCGGCTTCCGTTTTTAAAAGATGCCTACACTGCTGCTGCCGAAAGAAATTTTATTTTCGGGATCAAACTGGTGAGGGGCGCTTATCTGGAAAAAGAAAGAAACCGGGCTGTTGCTTTGAATTATCCTTCACCTGTTCAACCGGATAAAGAATCCTGTGATAAAGATTTTAATGCTTCTATTGAATTCTGCATTGACCATTTGGATAAAATTGCCGTTATTGTTGCTTCACATAATGAATACAGCAATTTATATACAACACAATTACTTGATCAAAAAGGATTACCGCATAAACATCCTCATGTTCATTTTTCCCAGCTTTATGGCATGAGTGATAATATCACTTTTAATCTTGCAAAATCTGGTTGTTCAGTAAGTAAATACTTACCTTTTGGCCCTATTAAAGATGTAATTCCTTATTTAATGCGCCGGGCGCAGGAGAATAGCTCAGTATCCGGACAAACCGGAAGGGAATTGATCTTGATTAAAAAAGAGTTGCAGCGGCGTAACGTATGATTGTATATGCCCTGTTATTAAAAGTAATGGTCAATTGAATAGCGTTTATGATATTAAATTATCTTTGAAGGATAAATCAATGCTGATAACCTTTCGTTATATAGTTCCGGCTATTCTGTACCTCTTACCATTTGTCACCCATGCTCAGGTAAGAAATTTGACGGCAATAAAGATAACACAACCCATAAAAATTGATGCCAACCTGGATGATGCAGCCTGGAAAACGATACTGCCCACAGGTGATTTCATAACTTCCAGTCCCGTTTTTGGCAAACCATCCTCACATAAAACAGAAGTAAAAATAGCGTATGATAATACGGCTATTTATGTAGGGGCTTATATGTATGATGATCCTAAAAATATACGTAAACAATTTACGGCAAGAGACGTTATAGACCGGCAGGATGTAGATTTTTTTACAGTTGGCTTTGATACGTATCAGGACCGGCAAAATGCATTTGTTTTCCGGGTTACCTCCGTTGGAGTACAGGGTGATTCGAAAGGTTCAAATGGCGGTACTTTTTTTGATCAGACCTGGGATGCCGTTTGGGAAAGTAAAACCGGTATTAAGCAGGATGGGTGGGTTGCTGAAATTAAAATACCGTTTAGTGCTATACGCTTCTCAAAAAACGCTGAGCAAAACTGGGGTTTGAATTTTGCCCGTCTCATCCGCAATGAAAATGAGAACAGTATCTGGAATCCCGTAAACCCTAATATAAATGGAGACATTAACCAGTGGGGGGACTGGAACGGGATAAAAAATATTACTCCACCACTTCGCTTATCGTTCCTTCCTTATTTGTCCGGAGGTGTAAGGATATCACCAACTGCAAATGGAAATGTAACCGAGTTTCTTAAAAGTGGCGGTATGGATGTTAAATATGGCATCAATGAAAGTTTTACGCTGGATTTAACGTTGATACCGGATTTTGCCCAGGTACAAAGTGATAATGTTTTTCTTAATTTATCCCCCTTTGAAGTAAAGTTTGATGATTACCGGCCGTTTTTTACAGAAGGAACGGAGTTATTTAATAAAGCAGGATTATTTTATTCACGGAGAATTGGTGATGCCCCGGAACTTTCATCAACCGTTTTAAATAAATATGGCAATGACCCTGATTATAGAATAATTAAAAATCCGGGTATCACCAGATTGTATAATGCAACCAAATTTTCGGGCCGTACAAAAGGCAACCTCGGAATCGGGATATTCAATTCTGTAGCCGCATCCATGTATGCAAAAATTGAAAACCTGAATACCAGAACAGATTCCAGTATCTTAACGGAACCCCTTACCAATTATAATATCATAGTGTTTGACCAGGCTTTAAAGAACCGTTCTTCTATTGGGTTTACCAATACCAATGTTTTGCGTAAAGGTAATAGCCGCAATGCCAACGTAAGCAGTATAGACCTTTCTCTTTTTGATAAAAAAAATAATCACAATTTATCATTTACGGGTAAGTACAGTTCTATCTGGGGCAATCTGGAAAATAAAAATGGGTTTGCAACAGTAACCGGTTTTGGTAAAGTAAGCGGCGTAATTCAATACAGGGGAGCCATAAGTTTGGAAAGCGATAAATATGACCCAAATGATTTAGGTTATCTCCAAAACAATAATTCTTTTAAATATAGCGGTAACATAAGTTATAATATGCTAAAACCCAGGGGCCGTTTTTTAAATCATTCTTTCAGGGTAAATTTTATTAATTCGTATTTGTATAAACCGTTTGAATGGACAAGTTTTCAGGCAGGCGCCGGTGCTTTCTTCCTGTTCAAAAATTTTTGGGACCTATCCGTTACTTTTCAGAGCAGTCCTGCCTGGAACAAGGATTATTTTGTTCAGTCGAATGTATATACAGGTTATTTCCTCAGAAGAACACCCTACTATTATTTTGGAATTAACGGAAGCTCTGACAGCCGGAAAAAATTCTATTTCAACTATAAGCTTGGTGCAGCAGAATCTCCGTTGCCTGATGATCCTTACTGGACAACCAATATTGGAGTACGATATCGTTTCAACAGCAGATTACAGATCAGCGGCAGTATGAATATTGAACAGGACAAAGGGAATTGGGGCTGGGCATTTATTACTAATCCTGATGGGTCACCCGTTATTGGCCGTCGTAATGTAAAAAGAAATACAGCAGTGATTAGTGGCCAGTATAATTTTAATTCAAAAATGAATGTGAATATACGTATGCGCCATTATTGGTCATTACTGCAAAACACCAATTTTTATAATTTAAAAAGTGACGGGTATTGGACGGAGAGACCATTTATACCCGGCCAGAATGTAAACTTCAATACGTTTAATATTGATATGTTTTATACCTGGGATTTTTTATTGGGAAGCCGGTTGACCATTGCATGGAAAAATGCTTTAGGCAGTAATGTTGCCCTTGACCCCTATGTGTATACTAAATATTTCGAAAGTTTAGGTGAAGTAATTAATAGCCCACACAGTAATGAAATAACCGTAAAGATTGTTTATTTTTTAGATTACCTGAAGTTAAAAAAGAAAAAATAAGACCCGCTGTTATTAAATATCATTTTAAATACAATAAATAATTCAAACTTAATTAGATTTGACTTTGATTTAATGGACTATTTTTTTATATTGTAAAAAAAAAATATTATGAACCAGGAAAATACTGCCGATGTTTTACATTATGATCAGGACAACAAACCCAAATTAAACTCAGGATTAAATGTACTTACCATCTTAACTTTTATAGGATGTGCACTGCAGTTACTGGGTTCCGCATGGGGGTTTTTCACTGCTCAAAAATCATATGAGGCAATGGATAAAACAATTGAGCAAATGAATTCGGACAGCATGCCGGGCTGGTTAAAATCTATAATGGGTGACCCCGAACATATGGTAGAGATTATCACCCAGAGCTATACGAACAGGATCCCCATTTTTTTATTATCCCTGGTTGCTGTTGGGCTATGTTTTTACGGGGCACTTCAAATGCGTAAGCTTAAAAAGCAGGGCTATATATTATACGTAATCGGGGAGATTTTACCTTTTTTAATACAGGCTTTATTTATCGGCATGTTCACACTTTCGGGTATGGGAATGTTAGTGGGTGCCGGTATTGCCCTTCTGTTCATATTACTTTACACTATGCAGCGGAAAAACATGCCATATTGATTTTTTTAAAAAAAAAGTCTGAGGCTGTCTCAAAAGTCAAACATTGCTGTCAGACTGAGCTTGTCGAAGTCATTTGAACATACGTTTTATACTCAAATATGTTTCGACAAGCTCAACATGACATACTTTTGAGACAGCCTCTTTTTTTGGAGTAGTTTCACCAGCTATAGCCATATGTAACCATTTTGGCCCAATCTATGAGTGATATGTATTTTTTACCTGGTTTATTCTTAAAATAATCTTCAAACCAGGTCAAATTCAGTTGAAAATGCATATACTGTAAAATAGAGCAGTTTTTAGCCACTAAATCAGTCATCTTTTATTAACTTTGCCCTCCCGTTAAAAAAACCACGGGTTATTTTATGTCATTCAATATTATTAAACAATTAAACGCAGATTTACAGGAAGGTTCTGCCGGCCCCGATACATCGGGAGGTGAAGCTGCTGCGACAACAAATCTACCTGTAGAAATTCCAAATGTAGTTGAAATTGAAATTAATGAGCCTGTTGCTGAAACGGTTGCAACAGCCCATGACGATTTTGACTGGAGTGTTGATAAACGTAATGTTACAAGTTATACTGCTGATGAAAAAGCAAAGTATAATACGGTCTACGACAATACGTTTAAACAGATCAATGATGGTGAAATGATTCAGGCAACAGTTGAATCATTAACTAAAACTGATGCGGTAGTCAACATCGGCTTTAAAAGTGATGGCCTGATCTCGTTAAACGAATTCAGGGATATTCCCGGCGGTGTTAAAGTTGGCGATATCATAGAAGTAATGGTTGTGGAAAAAGAAGACAGGGAAGGTAACCTGAACTTAAGCCGCAAATCAGCACGCACTACCAGGGCATGGGAAAGAATTGTAGAAGTTCATAAAACAGGCGAAATTGTTACCGGGCTTGTAACCAGCAAAACCAAAGGCGGTTTGATCGTGGATGTATTTGGCATGGAAACTTTCTTACCGGGTTCTCAGATTGACGTTAAACCGGTAACTGATTACGACCAGTTTGTTGGTAAAACAATGGAGTTTAAAGTAGTAAAAATTAATGAGGCCATTAAAAATGCCGTTGTATCACACAAAGCACTAATTGAAAGTGATATAGAAGCACAAAGGGCTGAAATAATGGGTAAACTGGAAAAAGGCCAGGTACTGGAAGGCACTATAAAAAACATAACAGACTTTGGTGCATTCCTCGACCTTGGTGGTTTAGATGGTTTATTATACATAACCGATATTTCATGGGGCCGTATTAACCATCCAACGGAAGTATTGAAGATGGACCAGAAACTGAACGTGGTGGTACTGGATTTTGATGATGATAAAAAACGGATCAGCCTTGGTTTAAAACAATTAACACCACATCCCTGGGATACCCTTACAGAAAGCCTTAAAGAAGGTGAAATTGTAAAAGGTAAAGTTGTTAATATCGAAGATTACGGAGCATTTCTCGAGATCATGCCGGGTGTAGAAGGTTTAGTTCACGTTAGTGAAATTACCTGGGCCAATACACCTATCAATGCGAAAGAATTTTTCAAATTGAATGATGAGTACGAAGCTAAAGTTGTTACCCTTGATAAGGAAACCCGTAAGATGAGTCTTTCCATCAAACAAATGACAGAAGATCCATGGAGTTCTATTGAAACCACATTCCCTGAAGGAAGCAAACATACAGGTAATGTAAAAAACATTACACCGTATGGTGTGTTTGTTGAATTAACAACAGGTATTGGCGGAATGATCCACATCAGCGATTTAAGCTGGCTAAAACGTTTCAATAATCCTAACGAATACACAAAAGTTGGTAATGAAATTGAAGTCGTTATCATGAATATTGATAAAGAGAGCCGTAAGCTGCAGTTAGGACATAAACAAATTGAAGAAGATCCATGGAATACCCTGGAAACTACATTCCCGGTAGGCAGTGAGCATGAAGGAACCGTGGTAAAGAAAGATGATAAAGGTGCCATTGTACAATTACCTTATGGTTTGGAAGGATTTGCTCCTGCCCGTCATTTAGCTAAGGAAGATGGCAAAACAGTTGGTGTTGATGAAATTGCTAAATTCCAGGTTATTGAATTTGACCGTAATGACAAGCGCATTGTTTTAAGCCATGCCCGCCTTTGGGAGCAGGTGATTGAAGAAGAAAAACAGGCTGTTATTAAAGAAAAGAAAGCTGACTTTGAAGTAACCAAAAAAGCGGTAAAAAGTTTACAGAGTAAGGTTGAGAAATCAACTTTAGGTGACATAGGTGCACTGGCTGACTTAAAGGCGAAAATGAAGAATGATGCAGTTGATGAGGCTCCTTCAACAGAAGCGCCAAAAGCTGAGTAGGAATTAGCCTTACGGCGAATTCTAAATATAAAATCCCATCCCGCCTGAGGCGGGATGGGATTTTTTTATTTCTTTTTAAAAATTTTAATCCAAAATCTTTACCTCTGTTCTCCTGTTTTGTGCCCTTCCTTCGGCTGTGGTATTTTCTGCCACAGGTACAGTAAATCCATACCCTTTGGCGGTTACCCTTAATGGATCAATGCCTTTCATTATAATATAAGCCCTTACCGTATTAGCCCTGGCCTCCGATAATATCAAATTACTTTTTGCCGTACCCACATTATCGGTATGGCCGCCCAGTTCGATCCGCTCATCTTCTTTTCTGACCAGGTAAGCGACCAGTTCATCCAAAACAGTGTATGATTCCGGTTGCAGATCGGCTTTGCCCGTTTCAAAATTACAGTCATCCAGTACAAAACTTTTAGCAGGTAAAAACTGAATATCTACTTTAAATGGATTTTTATAATAGGCATTGCCTGTTGTTGCAGGAATATCTAAAATAATATAACTGGTAGAATCTTTAAAACCGAGAATGAAAATTTCATATTTGTCTCCTGCCGGTAAACGGGTTGCAAATTTTCCGGTAGAATCCGTTAAACCCTGGTATTCCCTTCCATTTGCCAGGCTCCTGAAAATAACAATTTCATTAGGAAGAATATTATTCTTAAAATCCGACATGCTCACATTAACCGGTGCATCTTTGGGAATATTGGCATTCTGAACATTCCCGCTTTGGCTGATGGCCATAAAAGGAATTAAAAAAGTAAATAGCACATAAAGTAATCTCTGTTTCATTACAGGTAAATTTTATTGATTTAAAGGTAATTATAAAATAACAACTTTGCTTTTTTCAATTATTGTGCCGCAATCCATCATTTTTGTTAAGCATTGGTGAAGGCCCCCCTAACGCCTGCCCGACAAAGTCATTCCGGAACGTTTTTCCGGGCGGGATTTATAAACGCTGCTGTAACTGAATGGCCATATCCTCTTTCCAACCTTTGAAATCTCCGGCAATGATATGTTTCCGGGCCTCCCCAACCAGCCACATATAAAAAGCCAGGTTATGAACACTGGCAATGGTTAACCCTAAAAATTCTTTCGACTTCATTAAATGACGCAGATAGGCTTTGCTGTAATAGTTGCTCATTACACAATCGATCCCATCATCAATTGGTGAAAAATCCTTTTCCCATTTTTTGTTATCAATATTAATAACTCCATTAGTTGTGAACAGCATAGCATTTCGGCCATTCCGGGTAGGCATTACACAGTCAAACATATCTACCCCTAATGCAATACACTCCAATATATTCCATGGAGTACCCACCCCCATTAAATACCGGGGTTTTTGTGCTGGTAAAATATCACAACACAATTCAGTAAACTCATACATCATTTGCAAAGGCTCACCAACACTTAAACCTCCGATCGCATTGCCCGTTGCATTTTTTGATGCAACAAATTCTGCCGAAGCTGTCCGCAAATCTTTGTAAACACTACCCTGTACTATGGGAAATAAATTTTGTGTGTAGCCATATTTACCCGGCATTGAATCAAACCGTTCAAAACACCTGTCCAGCCAGCGATGTGTAAGCTCCATACTTTTTTTGGCGTAATCATAGTCACTCGGATAAGGGGGGCATTCATCAAAAGCCATGATGATGTCGCCACCAATTACTTTTTGTATATCCATTACATTTTCCGGTGTAAATAAGTGCTTACTGCCATCAATATGACTTTGAAATAAAGCACCCTGTTCGGTAAGTTTGCGGTTACTGGCCAGAGAAAAAACCTGGTAACCACCGCTGTCAGTTAAAATGGGTTTATCCCAGCCATTAAATTTATGGAGACCACCTGCAGCTTCCAGAACTTCCAAACCCGGCCGCAGATACAAATGATAGGTATTCCCTAAAATTACCTGTGCCCTTATATCGGTATTTAATTGCTGTTGTGTTACTGCTTTCACACTGCCAACTGTACCTACGGGCATAAAAATGGGCGTTAACATTTCACCATGATCAGTTGTTATCTTACCTGTCCTCGCTTTCGTCAACGTATCTGTTTTCTGCAAATCAAATTGTAATGCTGCCATAAAATAATTCTACTGCTAATCTGAAAATTCTAAAATATTAATTCCCAATTACTGTTATTTTTGTCACATGAATTTTACCCCATACTGGCAAATATTTTTTTATGCTTTTTGCCTGGTTACTTTGATACAACTGTTTTACTACCTGTTTTTTTTTATTCGGCTGGCCACATATAAAACAAAACCGATCCCGATTGCTATCGGGACCACTTCCCAAACACACCCCGTATCGGTTGTCATCTGTGCCCGTGATGAGGCAGCAAATTTAGCGAAAAATCTTCCCGGATCATTGGTTCAGCAATATAGCACTACACATGAAGTTATAGTGGTGGATGATAATTCTTTTGATGATACAAAATATCTACTTGAAGAATTTCAGAAAATGTATAAACAATTACATATTGTACAGTTAAAGCAGGAAGCCAAACTTATTCCGGGTAAAAAATTTCCGTTAAGTGTGGGCATAAAAACGGCTAAATATGAAATTGTCTTGCTCACGGATGCCGATTGTGTTCCGGCCAGTGAATGCTGGATCGATAAAATGCAGCAAACCTTTGATGATAAAACAGAAATTGTTTTAGGCTACGGGGCATTCCATAAACAAAAGGGACTTTTAAACAAGGTGGTTAGATGGGAGACCTTTCATACGGCCCTTCAGTATTTTTCTTATGCACTGGCAGGTAAACCTTATATGGGCGTAGGGCGAAACCTGTGTTATAAAAAAGCGATCTTTTACCGGCATAAGGGATTTACAGCGCACAATAATGTACCCGGTGGTGATGATGACCTGTTTATCAATATGGCGGCTACAAAAACCAATACAAAGATCAATATAGATAATGATGCTTTTACGTTAAGCGAATCTCCAAAAACCTGGCAGCAATGGATCAGACAAAAGAACAGGCATTACAGCACAGGAAAATTTTATAAACCTGTTCATAAATTTTTACTCGGGCTTTATTCTTTTTCGCATTTTTTATTTTATCCCCTGCTGGTTACTGCCCTTTTATTTTATAACTGGCAGCTTGCGATGATCGTTTTTGGTATCCGTTTCCTTGTTCAGGCTTTTATTTTGTACCCCTGCATGAAAAAACTAAATGAGAAAGGCCTGTATCCCTTATTTTTATTTATTGATATCTGGATGTTTTTTTACTACCTGATATTTGCCGCTACCCTATTTAAAAAGCCAAAAAAAGTTTGGAAATAATGGCCTCACCCTGCCTGCCGGCAGGCCCAACCACTCTCCCCGGGAGAGGAAAAGGAAAGATTGTGGTTTATTAATATTTTAGATTTTACATGGAGATAATTCAAAAATATTTTGCTGATCTTTCTGACACACAGCTAACGCAATTTGCTTCTCTTAAGAATTTATACATTGAATGGAATACAAAAATAAATGTAATCTCCCGAAAGGATATGGATAATTTCTACGAACATCATGTGTTGCATTCATTAGCCATTGCTGCAAAGTTCCAATTCAAAAAGGGCATGCAGGTTATGGATCTGGGTTGTGGCGGAGGGTTCCCCGGTATCCCACTGGCCATATTTTTTCCTGAAGCCGATTTTCACCTGGTAGACAGTATTAATAAAAAATTAAAAGTGGTTTCCGGAATATCGGCTGCCATTGGGCTTAAAAACATTACTACACAACATTCCCGGGCCGAGGATATCAACAACATCCGCCTGAATGACGCAGCCGGGCAGGTAAAATTTGATGCAGTTGTTTCCAGGGCTGTAGCTCCGTTAAAAGATCTGTGGCAATGGAGCAGGCCTTTATTGCAAAAAAGGAAAGCCGGCAATACTGAAATAGATATCCCTAATGGATTAATTTGTCTTAAAGGGGGTGATCTTACGAAGGAAATATTTGAAAGTGGATGTAAACCAATGGTATGGGAAATTGAAAAGATATTTGCAGAAAAATTCTTTTACGGTAAAATGCTGCTGTACATCCCGCTTAGGTGACTCATTGCCGGTTCGAATACTACCACTTTGTGGTATTGTTACTTTTGTTTTTTTAACCCAGCTTTGTTGTAACATGAAAATATCTGTTGCCATAGTAGAAGATAATAATGATATACGGCTTGCATTGGAGCAGATCATAGAGTCGTCTGGTGATTATATCTTTGCAGGATCCTGTATAAATGGAGAAGAGGCCCTTGTTAAACTGCCTATTTTGAACCCTAAAGTGGTATTAATGGATATCGGGCTGGGAGGCATAAGCGGTATTGAAGTAGTGAGGGAATTGAAAACAACACATCCGGAGATATTATTTATGATGTGTACCATTTATGATGAAGATGAAAAAATATTTGAAGCATTAAGTGCCGGGGCAAACGGGTATATTTTAAAAAAAACCTCCCCTGCAAAATTGTTAGAAGGAATAAAGGAGTTAATTGAAGGAGGGGCACCAATGAGCAGCCAGATCGCAAGAAAAGTTGTTGCTGCTTTTCAGAAAAAACCGTCTGCCACTTCTGCCGGCTCAGCATTGGATGTATTATCCAAAAGAGAGAATGAGATTCTTGAAATGTTGTCAACGGGCTTGTTATACAAAGAAATAGCAGACAAGTTAACCATCAGCTCCGAAACCGTTCGCAAGCACGTGTACCACATATATGAAAAGTTACATGTAAGTAACCGCATTGAAGCCGTTAATAAATATTTTGGGCGCTAATCTGCAGACCACCAATCAGGCACAAAAAATAACTCCCGCTTTTATTCCGGGAGTTTTTTATAAGAATTTCCAAAGCCAGTTATCGGTTTGTGGTGTGTTGCCTATCGGGAAATCATTTGTGTATCCTGAATCAACGAATCCATATTTTTCATAAAATTTTTGGGCCCTTACATTATGCTCCCAAACACCTAACCAAACAACCTCATAATTATTTTCTGTGGCATAGGCTAAGATATGATCCATTAATTTCTGAGCGATCCCTTTTCCATGATATTCCTTAAGTACATAAATTCTCTTCAGTTCCAGGGCCTTCCATTTTTTCATCAATGGAAAGTGATGGTAGTCCTCCATAAAGTGAAGATAGGCAACCGGTACACCATCTGCTTCTGCAAAAAAACAAAGGGTTTTGGTATTCTTTAACTCAATGCCTAATTGTGTTTCATTAAAATGCTGATCCAGGAAAGATTGCATGTCGGATTCGGTACAGGTGCCGGTAAACGTATCA
The DNA here is from genome assembly GCA_031414035.1 of Chitinophagaceae bacterium. Lineage (GTDB taxonomy): Bacteria > Bacteroidota > Bacteroidia > Chitinophagales > Chitinophagaceae > Ferruginibacter. Next base: position 50,616 of record JANOGE010000169.1, read on the forward strand.
TAAAAAGTTTGTCTTGCTAGAACAGTCAATTCAGTAATATCATCAAGGGTTACCCTCCGAATATTAATTTCCATCATGAATTTAATTACCAGTTTAGTTCCAGCTTATTATTCTTCCGGTCTATATCAGCCATTCTTTTGCTTGGGTCTATATCCACAATGCGTATATCCGTAAG
>JANOGE010000170.1:0-17940 GCA_031414035.1 Chitinophagaceae bacterium
GACTCCTCCGTAAATTACATTGATCTTATCTGAAGGAATATTATACCGGTCAGTAATAACGGATCTCGAAAATTGCGAAACAGTAGCAATGCATTTTGCTTTAGCTAAAAATCCCGGAGTGAATTTTCTGAAAAAACGGGCTTGTGCTTTTTTAAAAAACTGTGGGAATGGTATGAAAGAAAGATCCTGTACAAGCAGAAATTGCGGTACTTGTGTACGAAGGGAACAAATTCCATCCATGCTTATAAATACATTCGCTTTGTATTTATGTAAAACAGCCGGTATTTTATAATTAAACCAATATTGCCATAATAAAGTATTCTTTGTTACGGGACCGGTTACAACAGGAATAACATTTTTTTTGAAAGCCAGGTCTTCCGAATAGGGTTTATCAAAAAGATAAAGGAATTGATGCTGTGGATATTTTTCTGTTAAACGGGAGAGGCATTCAAAAATATAATTTCCTGATCCTTCGGTTGATCCTGCATCTAAAAACCGGGTATTAACAGCAATTATCATGTTACATAAAATAAGAGAAGATCAACTAAAAACAAGATGACAGGTAAGCATTATTTTAAAATTTTAAGTTTTACCATCTCGATCCTGGTATCACTTACATTTAAAATATCAATCTCGTAATTGCCAATGATAATGTGGTCTTTCAATTTGGGTATGTCTTCATTGTTTTTAATGATATAGCCTGAAAGTGTTTCCGTCTCTTCATCGTTGGGAAAAACCAGCTTGTATTTTTCTGCAATATAGTCCAGTTCCACTCTGCCACTGAAAATAAACTCATTGGCGCTCAGTCTCTTTTCTACAAAATCTTCGGTATCGTATTCATCCTTAATTTCTCCAAAGATCTCTTCCAGGAGGTCTTCCATGGTTACAATTCCGGCGGTACCGCCAAATTCTTCAATTACCCAGGCAATGGTTTTTCTTTCCTTACTGAATTTATTCATCAGGTCGGTTGCACTCATGCTTTCAGGGACAGTAGGAATGGGTAATAATATATCTTTTACTGCTGCAGGGTGTTTGAACAGGTCTAACTGATGAATATATCCTGTTATGGTATCAATATTGGTATCATAAACAACCAGTTTGCTTAACTGGGTTTGAATGAATTTTGCTTTAACTTCTTCAATTGAAGTATTGATGCTTACACCTTCAATTTCCTTTCTGGGAATGAGGCATTTCCTTAATTTGGTATCGCTGAGGGATAAGGCATTTTCAAACATTTCTTTATTTATCTCACTGCTGTCTTCTACTTCATGGCTTGCACTTTGCTGCATAAAGTGTTCCAGGTCCACTTTGCTGAACATATCTTTTTTAGTATTGATTTTTACATTGAAAACATATTTGAGTATCCATTCGGCAATTTTAACCAGGTAAGCGGCTGTGGAAGAAAGAAGCCAGTAAAAAAACTGAACGATATAACTGATCATTCCTGAATTAAGTATATCATTGTTTCTGGCCCTGAAAAATGCCCTGGTTAAAAACTCCACAAATAATACTATTAATGTAGACAGAATAGTTTCAACAAAAAGTTTGATATATTTTACGGAGTCGGTAAAAGTAACCGGTAGTTTTGATTCAATCCATTGCCAGATCGGGAATAGCATATCTACTACCAGTAAACCATATATAACAAAAACAAGGTTAAAGCCAACAAGGGAAGTTCCGATAAACCGGGCCGGGCGATCAGCATAATATCCCCATACTTTTCCGCTGTGGGTGCCCTGTTTCCGGTTCAGTTCTATAGAAAGTTTATTGGCAGAAATAAAAGCAATTTCTATTCCGGCAAAAAAACCGATCAATATAAGGGAAGCAATAAGGGCAATAAGGGCTATCCAATCCATACTATAAAAATAAGAAAGAGTTTTTAAATCGGCTTTTTATTGAATGAATACCGAATTGTTCAGTTATACCACTTGCAATTGTCATGCTGAGGCACGAAGCATCTATTATACTATAAAAGAGATTCCTCGTGCCTCGGAATGACAAAGATTTCGATGTTATTGTTTGATAAAATCAGCTACTACTTTCTCAGCTTCACTATATACTATAAAAGAGATTCCTCGTGCCTCGGAATGACAAAGATTTCGTTGTTATTGTTTGATAAAATCAGTTACTATTTTTTCAGCTTCACTAAAGGCATGCTGCAATTCATCATTTACAATGGTGTAATTGAATTGATCTTTAAAAGAAAGTTCATAGGCTGCTTTATTTACCCTTGCAGCCAGCGATTCGGGGGTTTCTGTTCCCCGGCTATTCAGGCGGTTTTTTAATTCATCCACCGAAGGGGGTTCTATAAAAAGGCTGAGGGTATTTTCGGGGTATTGTTGCTGAATATGTATGGCACCCTTTACATCGATATCGAGTATGGGGATTTTTTGAAGGCCCCATATTCTTTTCAGTTCAGATTTTAACGTTCCGTAATATTTTCCTTCATACACCATTTCCCATTCGGCGAAATCCTTGTTTTGTATTTTTTGCTTAAAATGGTCAAGACTGATAAAATAATAATCAACTCCTTCTTTCTCAACACCTCTTGCATGGCGTGTAGCTGCGGATACCGAAAATTCCAATACGGGAAAAACTTTCATCAGGTGTCTTGTGATGGATGTTTTACCGGCTCCAGATGGGGCGGTAATGATTAATATTTTCTGGTGAATTGAATTCATGCGCAAAGAAATGAAAGAAATATTTAATCGGGCCGGATTAGGACTCTATTCTTTTAATATCTGCCCCCAGTTGTTTTAACCGGTCATCAATATTCTGATAACCCCTGTCAATTTGTTCTATATTCTGAATGATACTTTTTCCCTGTGCACTTAATGCAGCAATAAGTAAAGCAACCCCGGCACGTATATCAGGGCTGCTCATGGTAATACCACGTAATTGCTGTTCTCTTTCCAAACCTATTACCACTGCACGGTGAGGGTCGCATAAAATGATCTGTGCTCCCATATCAATCAGTTTGTCTACAAAAAACAGGCGGCTTTCAAACATCTTCTGATGAATCAAAACACTTCCCCTTGCCTGTATGGCAGTTACTAAAATAATACTTAACAGGTCGGGGGTAAAGCCCGGCCAGGGGTGATCGTAAACGGTAAGGACACCTCCGTCCAGGTATTTCTGCACTTCATAAATTTCCTGGGCCGGTATATGAATATCATCTCCGATAATATTTAACCGGATACCAAGTTGCTGGAATTTTTCGGGAATAATACCCAGGTGTTCAACCCCGGCGTTCTTAATGGTAATATCACTTTGGGTCATTGCGGCTAAACCTATGAAGGAGCCTACCTCAATCATATCCGGCAACATCCGGTGTTCTGTTCCGCGTAAATGATCTACTCCTGTAACGGCTAACAGGTTACTGCCAATACCACTGATCTTTGCCCCCATGCGGTTAAGCATTTTGCCAAGTTGTTGAATGTATGGTTCGCAGGCCGCATTGTAAATAGTAGTAGTACCAACTGCCATAGAAGCAGCCATTAAAATATTGGCAGTACCGGTTACACTGGGCTCGTCCAGTAAGATGGATGTTCCTTTAAGGCCGGTTGATTCTAAATGGAAAAAACCATCATCGGTATCATAAGAAAACCGGGCCCCCATTTTTTCAAATCCGATGATATGGGTATCTAATCTGCGGCGGCCTATTTTATCACCTCCGGGTTTTGGTATATAAGCCTTTTTAAATCTTGCCAGCATTGGCCCGGCCAGCATTACAGATCCTCTTAATTTCCCGCTTTTTTTATGGTACGATTCACTGTGCAGGTAGTCTACATCAACATCATCAGCCTGGAAGATGCAGGTATCCCTGCTTTGCCTGTTAATTTTTACTTTCATTTCTGCCAGCAACTCTATCAACAGGTTTACATCCACAATATCAGGAATGTTGCTTATGCACATTTTTTCGGGGGTTAATAATACCGCCGAAATAATTTGCAGGGCTTCATTCTTTGCCCCCTGGGGTGTAATTTCTCCGGTAAGTTTTTTACCACCTCTAACTTCAAATGATTGCATGCCCTGTTTTTTATTCCCAGATAATTATTAACCTTCCGGGTTGACTGGTTTTACGAATTAAAGCAAACGTAAATAAAAAAACCTGACGTTTAAAAGCATCAGGTAAATATTTCTTAATACGTTTAACTTGATTTAACCTGCCTGCCGGCAGGCAGGTTCGTGTAATTATTAATACCTCTTTTTAAAATTGCGGTTATTATTCCTGGTGTCATTACTGCCGCCGCCCCGGTTATCCCTGCCGCCGCCGCCGCCCCGGCTATCCCTGCTGCTGCCGCCCCGGTTATCCCTGCCACCACTACCGGTATTGCTACGCCCCCCAAAATTTTTACGATAGCTGCCTCCACTGCGTTTTCCATAATCATCCCTGTCATCACGGGTATCAATCCTGTGTTTTACAAACGGACGGTTATTGAATTCCAGTTCGCCCTTGGTCATGGTTGATAATTCACTCTGTATGGCATCATCATGAACCAATTCTTTATGCCAGTTACTGTACGTAAGCTTCATGTAATAGGCGATGGCATTGGCAAAGCCCTGTTTCTTCTCGGGATTTTCCTCTTTTAAAGCCTTATCAATGACAACTTCAATATTCTTACCAAGGTGATTGAAACGTGGATATCTTTTAGGATAACGCAGGCGCTCAGGCCTTGCCTTTAATGTTTCACGGGTTGGAATGGGATAGGGGCTTTCCACATCCAGTGTAAAATCGCTGATAAGGAAAAGATGGTCCCATAGCTTATGGCGGAAATCCTCAACATTTTTTAAATGCGGATTTAAAAAACCCATCAATTCAATGGCAGCCATTGCATTTCGCTGCCTTTCTTCTTTATCTTCAATAGTCAGGAGGTATTCTACCATTTTCTGAATATGTCTGCCATATTCTCTCATTATTAAATGATTCCGGGTAGTGTTATACTCCATGTTTTCAACATTATGCATAAAACAAATGTAAGGATTTAAACTGGTTGAAACAAGTCATAATACGATGCCTTAAGGCTTTCCCGTTTTATCTTTTAAAGGTATGTCCCTGCCAGATAAACGCTTTTTAAAAAACAAAAATGCAATAAGGCTGCCTAAGCTGTCGGCCAGCCAGTCACTAAGGGTAAAACTTCTGCTGGGGATAAAGAATTTTTGAATAAGTTCTGTAACCAATCCCCAAACGACAGCCGCAATGGCAATTTTAATAATATAATGCCATTTTTCTTTTTTTGTTAAAGCTGATTTTAACAGGGGATTCATGAACAGGTATGCTAAAACCGCAAATAAGCCCAAATGTATAAGCTTATCAAAATTAATTTCAATTAACCAGTTATCAACTTTGGGCAGGTCATAGGCCGGAATGCATATCAGTATCAATATAAGAAAAAACCAGGCGATGCCTGGGATAAATTTTGAAATATGCAGCCCTTTGTCTGGAGCTTCTTTACTAATCATAACGAAATTTAATAACTATCCAACGGCAGCAGTATAGGCGCCAACGGTCATCAGTTTTTCAAAATCAGTAATATCGTTTACGGTCATTTTTACCATCCAGCCGTCTCCATAAGGGTCACTGTTAACCAACTCTGGTTTTGCATCCAGTAATGGATTAATTTGGGTGATGGTACCGGCAACGGGTAAAAAAAGATCACTAACTGTTTTAACGGCTTCTACCGTACCGAATACATCTTCAGCACCCAGGGCTTTACCTTTTGTTGAGATATCGATATAAACAATATCACCCAACTCACGTTGTGCAAAATCAGTTATGCCAATGGTAGCCACATTGCCTTCTAATGAAACCCATTCATGGTCTTTGGTGTAGCGGAGATTTTCAGGAAAATTCATCTTATATAGTTTGAGGTTAAATGAATCAAATGCAAAATAAGGTTTTATCCCGATACCTGCCTGCCGGCAGGAAGGGCTTATCGGGAGTGAACTATTTTATCACTTCTATATACATATGCACATCACCTAATGGCCTGTTATAAGGATCTCCATTAGTTAAAACTGTTGCTATTTTATCAATTACATCAAGCCCACTTTCCACTTCTCCAAAAACAGTATAGTCCATATCTAAAAAAGGTGTACCGCCAATAAATTGATAGATCTTGCGCTTTTTGGCAGAGTATTTTATGCCTTTTTGCATTTCCAGCATGTTCATTTCTGCATCGGTATACTTCTTACCCTGAACAATATAAAACTGGCAGCCACTGCTCGCTTTTTCGGGGTTATTCGTTCGGGCAGCTGCAAGGGCGCCTTTTTTATGAAAAAGCAATGTGTCGAATTCGGCAGGTATGGTGTAGCCAACATCTCCGCTGCCTAAGGGTGTACCCGGTACTGCATTTTTACTTAACGGATCGCCACCCTGGATCATGAAACTATTGATTACCCGGTGAAATAAAAGGCTGTCAAAAAAATGTTCGTTGGCCAGTTTGATGAAATTATCACGGTGTTTCGGTGTCTTATCATACAAAAGGATAACAATGACACCCGAGTCGGTTGTAACCTTTACCCTCGTTCCCGGAACCCTGATCTGTTTTGGAGCATTGGCCACAGGGGTTATTTTTTTTGCTGCCGGTTTCTTTTTGGTAATTTGGCCGGATGTCGTTTTTTTGGCCGGCGATTTTTTAGTTTGTGCATTTAAACCAACTGTAAATAACATCAGCAATAATGCAGTAATACCAATTCTGATCTTGTTCATGAGTAATTAATTAATCTATAAATTTTTGGTTTTGGAAATATAGTAAAATATGATCTTTTAAAAAATTTTCCTGCTCGATCAGGATAAATCCCGGCAATGGTTTTAGTTGTTTAAAATGCGGCCAGCCTTCTTCATCGTTTCCTTCCAGTATATAATAACCGCTTTGCGAAAGTACAGTACAAACGGCTATATGCATCAGGTCCTGCTTTTCTTCTTTTGAAAATTCCTGTCTTCCGCTGCCCAATTCCTGTATACCGATCAAAAAAAGAATTCCATCCATATCGGGTTTAATGCCAAAGCGTTCTTTTAATTTGATACGTAATTTAAGCCACCGAACCTGTAGATCATCTTTTACGTGTTGCATTTTGCAAATATAAATAATAGAATACGGATGACACGAATTGAAAGGATTTACAGCGATTAGTTCAGGTTTAATCTGTCTAATCCGTGTCATCAGCGCCTGCCGGCAGGCAGGTTCTACCCATTGCTCAAAATAGTATCTTTGGCAAAATTTTACAGAACACATGTTACAGATCAGTTATATCAGGCAGAATACTGCGTTGGTAAAAGAAAAATTAGCGGTAAAAAATTTTAGTGATATATCAATCGTTGATAAAATAATGGAGATTGATGAACAATTAAGGAAACTAAAAACAGAAACAGAAACCCTGCAGGCAGGCATTAATGCTTCAAGTAAGGAAATCGGGATGTTGATGGGTAAAGGGGGAAAAGATGCTGCAGAAATTAAGAAACTGGAAGTGGCAAATCATAAAATCTCTTTACAAAACCTGAACCAGCAATTGGCAGCAACAGAAAAATATTTGCAGGATGAATTGGTATTATTACCAAATCTGCCGCATGAGTCTGTACCGAAGGGCAAATTACCCGAAAATAATGAAGTGGTAAGGGAGGGAGGAACCAGGCCTTCACTTCCTGCAACAGCAGTACCACACTGGGACCTCATAAAAAAATATGCACTGGTTGATTTTGAGACCGGGGCTAAATTAACCGGCAGTGGCTTTCCATTATATACCGGAAGGGGGGCCAAACTGCAGCGGGCATTGATTCAGTATTTTTTAGATTTTAATACGGCAGCGGGTTACACAGAGTACCAGCCGCCATTGATGGTGAATGAGGCATCTGCATACGGAACCGGGCAGCTTCCCGATAAAGAGGGACAGATGTATCATATTAATGCCGATGGGTTTTATTTAATTCCCACATCAGAAGTGCCGCTTACCAATATTTACCGGGATGAAATTATAAAAGAAAATGATCTGCCCATCCGTATGACAGCTTATACACCCTGCTTTAGAAGGGAAGCCGGAAGTTTTGGAAGCGATGTAAGAGGGTTAAACAGGGTACACCAGTTTGATAAGGTTGAGCTTGTTCAGATCGTTCATCCGGAAAAAAGTTATGAAGTGCTGGAAGAAATGGTATGTCATGTTGAAAAATTATTGAATACACTCCATTTGCCTTACCGTATTTTACGTTTATGTGGCGGAGATATGAGCTTTGCTTCGGCCCTTACTTATGATTTTGAAGTGTACAGCGCAGCACAGCAAAAATGGCTGGAAGTAAGTTCTGTAAGTAATTTTGAGACGTTTCAAACCAACCGTATGAAAATACGATGTAAATACGGGGATAATAAAACACAGTTATTACATTCCTTAAATGGCTCTTCACTGGCGTTGCCACGTATCCTGGCCAGCTTATTAGAAAATAATCAAACTGAAAAAGGGATCAATTTACCAGAAGTACTGCATACCTATTTTGGAAATAAAACTATTGAATAGCCAGATCTTTTTATTATTGAAACTTATTTTCTAAATAATCTTATATTTATATTTCTTTAAAAAGCATACATGAAAAAAATATTGTCAGCCATATTAATTATGGTCCTGGTTTGGGGTTGTTCTAAAAAATTAGCACCGGCAACATCAGGTACAGCAACTTCCAATTCAGGGTCAGTTATAACCCAAACAACAGCAGCAGAAACTAAAACAGGTTCTACTACTCCTGCTGCTACTTCAACAATATCATCCCAGCCAGCACCGGCAAATACCGGTACAACCGGAACAAAAATTGCCCCTACTGCCACAACCCCCGAAGCGGCTGCAACTATTGCAGGCCAGGCAACATATAATGCAAAATGTGGGCGTTGCCATGGATTAAAAGTTACTATTGATTATACAGCCGAACGTTGGGCAAGTATCTTAGCTGTGATGGCTCCCCGGGCAAATTTAACAGAAACAGAAAAGGAAAATGTTAGTGCTTATGTAATAGCAAACTCTAAGAAATAGTTTATTTACTCACCAGTTTATATTGACTTCTGATTTTTTCACAATTAATATAACCCGTCTGTTATTTTTCCCCAACACCCTTTTCTTTCATCAAAGCATAAATAGCCTTTGCATCAACAGGCGACTGCGGCGTTAAGTTTTCTGAACCCGTTGAAGTAATTACGATGGTATCTTCAAGCCGGATATGGATCTTCTTGTCCTTATCTTCAAGAATGGGTTCTACATTAAATACCACGCCCTCTACAAAAGGGATATCATAGCTGCCCACATCATGCACTGCCATGCCTACAAAATGACCAACATAACCGAACCAGTATTTTTCAAGCCCGTTCTTTTTGTACACTTCCTTTCCAATCTTTTGCAGATTACTGTAAGTCACACCCGGTTTCATTGCATTTATTATTTCATCCCTGGCTTCTTTTACACAGTTGTAAAATTTTAGTTGTTCTGCACTGAATTCTCCCTGTACCGGCCAGGTTCTGGTAATATCGGTCACATAATAATTCAGTTCCGGGGCATAATCGATCAACAACACCGTTCCGGGTTCCAGTAAATGATTATTTGCATTATAATGCCATATCAATCCTCTTTCTCCTGATGCCGCAATGGCAAAATAGGCCGGCCCGGCAGAGCCCATATCATCATAAATAAAATCACAGGCTGCCACGGTTTGATATTCATAAATGCCCGGCCTGGTTACTTTGATGGCTTCATTAATGCCCAGGCAACCGATCCGGCCACATTCACGGAGAACAGCAATTTCTTTTTTATCTTTTACCCAACGCATGGCATCAAGTACCGGCGTTATATCTTTAACAGTTGTTGCAGGAAAACGCTCTTTTATTTTATTATAGAAAGTAACTTCTTTGGAGATGCGTCCATCCCAGGGGTCATTTATCCTGTTTGTACGGGTTTGCAAACATCGGTCGCGGCTCATTTCTGCCATTTCCTGTGGTGATTGCTGCAGAAAAAAAGGTTGCCCACCTTCTGCAAAACGTTGTAAGATTCCGGTTAGAGCAGATCTGGATAGCACGGTATTAAATTGGTAGGCATCAGCCGCTTCCTTACCTGGTTTGATAAGGGCCTCTGTTTTAATATCGTTACTGATAAAGTCTGGTACCAATAAAAAAGATTCCCTGCTTTTACCGTCAATGATCAATATGGCATCGGGCACTTCTACACCGGAGAGATAATAAAAATTATTGTCCTGCCTGAATTTTATATATGCTTCCGGCAGTTCGGCTCCCTGTAATACCAGAACACCGTCACCTATCTGTGCCATCACTTTATTTCGGCGGGCAGCAAAATCATCCGGCGTAAAATATTTCCACATGTTTTGGGAAAATGCGATTTCAGATACCAGCAAACAGGTAAAGCAGCAAACGAGTTTAAGCATTCTCATAAAACAGTATTTAACAGTATAAAAATGAATACAGATTTAAATATAGAACATAAATTACAGCCCGTTTAAATTATTGTTGTAACTGAATAAGGGGGTCATCTATTTTTTTTCTAATAACCTTATCTTTTTATTCATTATATAAAACCATAGGGGAGGTACCATAGCTAAGAGCATACTGCCGGGATATCCGGTAGGAAGCTGAGGTGCATCTTCATGATGTTGAAGTACCTGGTATTTTTTGCTGGCAAGATAGTGGTGATCACTGTGACGGCTCAATTCAAATAACATAAGCCTGCCTAAGATGTGATTACTGTTCCAACTATGATAAGGCATGGCACGTTCGTAATTTCCATCCGCTTTTTGCTTTCGCTGCAGTCCATAATGTTCGATATAGTTCACCGTTTCCAGCAATAAAAAACCAATAGTGGCGGCAGCTAAAAAGTATAAAGTGACCAGCCAGCCAAATAATAGTACAACTAATGTTACAAACAGCAGCTGAATGATCTGTACCTGCAGCATTTCGTTTCGCCAATGAAAAATGGGTAAACCTTTTTTCTTCATTTCATTATTGGCAATTTTCCATGCAGATATATAAGAGTAGATAATGGTGCGAAAATAAAATGTAAAAACGGGTTCGTTGTAACGGGCGCTGCTGGGATCTTGGGGTGTTGCTACATTTTTATGATGGCCCTTATTATGCTCAATGAAAAAATGCATATAAAGCGAAGTGAGTAATAGTGCTTTAGCAAAAACCTGTTCGTATTTATTTACCCGGTGGCCCAGTTCATGTGCTACATTAATACCAAATGTGCCGCATAATAAACCCATACTGCAAATACGCCCCGCAACCTCCCACCAAAAAAGTTCATTTGTCTTCATCGAATTTAAAAACACATACAATGCGATAAACTGTAAAACAACTATTATATAAAGCAGGTAATCATATAACCTGTCTTTTTTTACCAGTTCTTCTTCTGCCGCCGAAAGATTTTTATTATCGGGACTGATAAAAAGCTCAGCCAGCGGCATCATTATCCAGGCATAAATCATCGGGCTCCAGGTTATCCAACCCTTACCGGTTAAAGCCAGGGAGGCTAAAAAATAAATAAACAAAGGCGATAAATATTTGAATGCTCTTAACTGCATGAGAGGGAAAATTTGTACAGCAAGTTAATAAAATTGAATCGAAGTTTGTTAATATCACCTCTTCGATATGCCTGTTATAGCAGTCTTCTTTATTTCCGTTTGTCAAACCAAATCCAGCTAATGATTGTAAATGCCCATTTTGTAAAGTTATTATTCTGAAAAATTATAAGTTCTGTGTGCAGGTGGCATAAATAAGTAGCTGAAAGTGTTCTTTATTTTTTCACTCCAGGAGATGTTTTCAAAAAATTTGTTTTCAAAAAATTCAGCATTTATTATTTTCATTTTTACCAAAACAAAGTTACCGTAACTTCCTTTTGCATAGTTACACATAGAAAAAAGGCCATCATCATTTTTAACAAGGGAGGCTTTTCCGCTTAGTTGAACCCGACACCCAGTACCCTTTTTTTGATAATCCAGGTATGCATAAAATGAAGAGTCAATATTTTCAACATGTTTACCATTGCAAGATGTAAAAAACCAAACCGTTCCGTCATCTTCAACTTTTAATGTATGGATAATATTGTTGGGCAATTGTAATTCAGGATTGAGTTCAGTTTTAAAAAGGGCAATTTTAATGTCCCTTATTTTTTCTTTCAGGTATTCAAGGTTCCTGTTCTGGTAAACATTTTGCATAATTGGCAGTTTTAAGTAAGTGTTGCTTATTAAATTCAAAAGCTATGCCAACAAGATTCTGTAAATTTTGATTTCAATAAAATGTGAGAATTATATAACTTATTTCTAAAGTTATACAACAGCCCCCTTTTTGTTATTACGATCTTTAGGTGTGTAAATCTGTCTCCTCCTTAAATGATACAAGAAACAGTATTAAAGCAATATTTTATATGGATAAAATTAACAAACCGATAAAAGCTGATGAAGTGCAGCAAAATCCTGATCCTCATATTGACCAGGATTTTCCGGGCTTTCCGCATCTTCCTGCTGATAAAAAAAGCATTACCCCCATGAATGCTATTGAAAAAAAATTAGCCGGTGCCGACAGGAAAAAATCAAAGAAAGTATATGGTGGCTGAAATGATTTTTGATTTCAGGAAAAATATCCGAAATATACAGGCCGGCTTTCTCTGGTTTTAATAGTATTCTACTTATCTTAACAGACATTTTCCTAAAGAATAATCAGTTTGTCAAGTTGAACTTAAGCAGTATATTAAAAGAACATTCTTGAAAAAATATTTAAAAATAGTCTTCGCTCTTTCTCTGCTCATGCTTATTGGCAGCTGGTTCTATTGGCAACAATACAAAAAAGGGATCATTAAAAATTCTATCGAAAACGCGATCAGCAAAGGTACAGATAGTTTGTATTTTATTCATTATGACAGCTCGTTAATTGATGAAGTAAATGGTAATGCATCTTTTTTTAATGTTACTCTTCAGTCAGACTCTTTACAAAAACAATTGAAAGAATTTGATACTGCTTCTTCGCCTACTATTTTCAATATACAAATTGATGAGGTTTCTATAAAAGGTGCCAATATTCCCGGCCTAATCGGTAATACAACAATTGAAGCAAATTCTATCTTTATTAAACACCCCGTGGTGTACATTATAAGCTCAGGCAAAAAAGAAAAACAGAAATTGAATAACAATGACAGCCTTGCCGTTTATGAAAAGCTGCTGGGGAAATTCAAAAGTATTAATGCTAAAGAGATCATAATTGAAAATGGATTTGTGAATTTTGCTGATAAAACGGGCCAACTAAATACAGCACTGCGAAATATTAATGTTCAGTTAAAAAAATTCAGAATAGACAGTACGAGGGATTTTCAGAATATCATCAGCTATTTTATAAAGGATGTGGTTGCAAAAGTGAAAGAAGTTTACGTTAAGGGCGATAAAAATCATGCAATCTTTACAGATGTAGAATACAATGCCCCAGGAAAATTTATTCACCTTAAAAATTTTCAGCAAAAAAACAGCGAGGATAAAATTATTTTCGATATCAACAACACATCCATCAATAATATTTCTACCGATGCTTTTATCATGCAGCAGCAGTTACAGGCCGAAGAATTGATCAGCGATGGCGGCACGCTTACTTTTTACATTAAACAAACGCAAAATGCAGATTCTGCTAAAGATGAACTGGAAATTGATAATAATTATTTTGATGAAGCACAGGTAAACAAAGTGACTGTTGGTAATACCAATATACTCATCTACAACAGGGCAAAACCCAATGAAACATCCATAATGATCAGTAATGTAAAATTCAATGCTGTTGATATTCAAAAGTTAGATTCGGGTACCAATATTAAAAACCTTATAAGCAGCAGCAACTGGAAATTAGCTGCCAGTGGATTTTCTTTTATTACGGAGAATAAACGCTATAAAATAACGATAGGCGCCTTTGATATCAACAATGCCAATTTATCCATGCGGATAAAAAACATAACCGTAAAACCTTCGTTTTCTGAAGCGGCTTTTTCAAGAAGTCTGAAAAACCAGGAAGACTTGTATAACCTTGAATTTAATAATATTGAATTAAGTGGTATCGATACCAGATTGCTGATTACAAAACAAAGGCTGCAAGCAGAATCAGTAATGCTGCAAGCAGTTGTAAAAATTTACAGAGACAGAACCGTTGCTGAAGACCTGACCAGCAAAGTTGGCAAATATCCACACCAGATGCTGCAAAAAATAAAATTTCCTTTCAGCTTAAAAAAAATAATTATCAAAAACGGAACGGTGGCTTATACCGAAAAGGGTAATGTATCAAAACAAACCGGAACCGTGGTTTTTAAAAATATTAACGGAACGGTATCAAATATCACAAACATTAATGATCTTATTAAAAAAAATGATTTGCTTTTGCTGGATGCAACGGCCAGCTTTATGGGCATAAGCCAGATGCATACCGTATGGAAACTTCCACTCAACAGCAGCAACGGTGATTTTGATGTATCAGGCACTGCAGGCAGATTTAATGCTTTATCATTAAATCCACTCATAGAGCCATTGGGAATGGTGTCGATAAAAAAAGGACAGGTAAATAACCTAACATTTAATATGACGGGCACTAACCTGTTGGCCAAAGGCACTGCTACTTTATTGTATGAAGATCTTAAAATTGAAATTTTAAAACTTGATTCAGGTGATGTGAAAAAGAAGAGTCTGCAATCTTTGCTTGCCAATGCAATGGTGAAAGACCGGAATCCGCAAAACGGTGTTGTAAGAAGCGATGAGATCAATTACGAAAGGGATAAATCCAAATCATTATTTAACCTGCTTTGGAAGGGTATTTTTTCAGCAGCTAAAAAAACAACACAAAAGCTTTAAGAAAAAGCATGCTGCTATTTAAATACCTTCCTGGCCGGACTTACTTTTAATTGGTAATGCAATAAAATTGACATTTGATTTTGTATTTTTAAGCATTAAACCATTAGGTATAAAATAAGTCTTATTCTGGTTCTAATGATCTGTTAAAAATATTTTACTGTTATGCCGGTCTCCAATCGTTTAAAAAATCAACATTTACTATGGCGCAGTGCCTTTGGCCCAATGGCCGAAAATGCAGCTTCGCTTAGTAACATCTCTCAAAAAGCTCTTTGGGCACTTTTAGTGAAAACGTCTGCCAAGCCGGTAGACAAGATAGAAGTAACAAAAAACCCGGCCGATGAGTATATGATGGGCTTGAACACCCCCGGTGAAAAACAAAAAGCACTAAATGATCCTGCAATTAGAAAAAAATTACGGGAGCAGTCGAGGGATGATTTAAAAACCCTGAACATCCGCTGGCTGAATACAATGATCAGCAGCGAAGCACAGTTAAGGGAAAAAATGAGCCTGTTCTGGCATGGGCATTTTGCCTGCCGTATACAGAACAGTTTTTTTCAACAGGAGTTATTACATATTATCCGGACAAATGCACTGGGCAGTTTTGCCGATATGCTGAAAGCGGTGAGTAAGTCGCCGGCCATGCTGCAGTTTTTAAATAACCAGCAAAATAAAAAATCGCACCCCAACGAAAACTTTGCCCGTGAAGTGATGGAGTTGTTTACCCTGGGCAGGGGAAATTATACCGAGAACGATGTAAAAGAAGCCGCGAGGGCTTTTACCGGCTGGGGCTTTAATGCACAGGGTGAATTTGTTTTCAGAAAAAATCAACATGATGATGGGAGTAAAACTTTTTTAGGTAAGACAGGGAATTATAATGGTGATGATATCCTGAATATTCTTTTGGAAAATAAGCAAACCGCAAATTATATCAGCAATAAGATCTACCGGTATTTTGTAAATGAATCCCGATCGCTGTCGGGAGCGAATGATGAAAATCAGCAATGGTTAAGCAAACGTTTTTACAGCAATAACTACGATGTGGCAAAATTGATGGACGATTTGTTTACCAGCGATTGGTTTTATGATGAAAAAAACATAGGCACTAAAATAAAATCACCGGTTGAATTACTGGCTGGTATAAGAAGATTATTACCCATGCAGCTGGAAAATGAACAGTCTCAACTTTTATTTCAGCGGGCATTGGGACAGGTTTTGTTTTATCCGCCTAATGTAGCCGGATGGCCGGGAGGCAAGAACTGGATTGACAGCAGCTCATTAATGCTTCGCCTGCGTATTCCGCAAATATTTACTGCAAACGATGCAATGAATATTATGCCTAAAGCAGATGATGATGTGATGATGGGGCAGATGATGGAGACGGCAGCAAAAAAATTAAAAGCGGCGGCAAAAGGCGGAACGGCCTCCATTGATTGGTTGGCTGTAAATAAAATATTTGAAAAAACACAACGGGAAAAATTACTGGAAAATATAACTGCCCTGGTTTTACAAACAAAGGGCACGGTGAGTATTACTGTTTTAGATAAATATGTAAATTCGGAAAGCAGGGAAAATTATATTAAAAGCGCTGTAGTTAATCTGATGGTAACACCTGAATACCAGTTATGTTAGGCCCCCTGAACCCCGAAGGGGGAACCGGGTAAAATTTTTTTATAGACTATTAAATGGCTTAGACTTTTTTTGAGTTAGTATTAAAATTGTTTTTTATGTTGATAAAAAGAAAAGAATTTTTACAGGCAGGTTCATTGGCAACGGCATCATTCATGCTGCCTAAATTTTTAAAGGCCTTTGAAAAGCCGATGATGGTTCCGCCGGGTAATAAAGTGGTGGTGGTCATTCAGTTCAGCGGTGGTAATGATGGACTAAACACCGTAATACCCGTGCGTAATGATATTTATTACCGGGAAAGGCCAAAACTGGGAATTGCAAAAGAAAAAGCATTGTTGTTAACCGATGAAACAGGATTGAATCCTGCTTTGCAGGCATTTAAAGAATTGTATGATGATGGCAGCCTGGCAATAATGAACAGTGTGGGTTATCCAAACCCTGACCGTTCTCATTTCAGGAGTATGGATATCTGGCACAGCGCCAGCCAAAGTAATGAATATGTAAATACGGGCTGGCTGGGCCGCTACCTGGATGCACAATGTAAAGGATGCGATAAACCCACACAGGCCATGGAGCTGGATGATGTGCTGAGCCTGGCATTAAAGGGAGAAGAAAATAAAGGACTGGCTTTTAAAGACCCTCAGAAATTATACAATACCAGTAATGGAAGATTTTTAAAAGAGGTAAACCGTGATCATAAAACCGGAGAAGAGACCATTGACTATTTATACAAGACGATGAGTGCAACACTGAGCAGCGCTGAGTATATTTATCAGCAAAGCAAAGTACATCCAACATCGCAAATTTATCCAAACACGAACCTGGGGAAAGACTTAAAGACAATTGCTTCTTTGATCTTTTCTGATATCAACACCAAGGTATATTATGTTAGCCTGGGAAGTTTTGATACCCATGTGAACCAGGATGTACAACAGAAAAGATTGTTTACCGAACTGAATGATGCAGTAAAAGCGTTTACTACCGACTTAAGAAGCAATAACCGTTTTAATGATGTGCTGATGATGACCTTTAGCGAGTTTGGCCGCAGGGTTACCCAAAATGCCAGCAATGGTACCGATCATGGTACCGCCAACAATATGTTTTTCATCAGCGGTGGCTTAAAAGAAAAAGGGGTGCTGAATGCCATGCCCGATTTGGGTGATTTAAATGATGGGGATCTGAAACACCAGGTTGATTTTAAAAATGTATATGCTACCGTATTAAATAAATGGCTGGGAGCTGATGATAAAATGATACTGGGCAATAAATTTTCGCAACTGAGTTTTATTTAGATAATATCCTGCATGTTGGGTTAAAGCCCTTCAGCTTACCATAAGCAATGAGGCTGTCTCAAAAGTCAAACATTGCTGTCAGACTGAGCTTGTCGAAGTCATTTGAACATACGTTTTATACTCAAATATGTTTCGACAAGCTCAACATGACATACTTTTGAGACA
>JANOGE010000171.1:0-13020 GCA_031414035.1 Chitinophagaceae bacterium
CATGGTAATTTTTTACCAAAGCGAGATCCCAAATATGACTGGAGTAAACCCGTTGATGGAACCACATCTGCAACAGAATGGAAAGGTTACCACACCGTAAATGAAGCTGTGCATATTTATAATCCTGAGAATGGGTGGCTCCAAAATTGCAATTCAACTCCTTTTACTGCTGCCGGAAAATACAGCCCCCAAAAAAAAGATTATGCAACTTACCTGGCGCCGGATGGAGAAAATTTCCGGGGTATTAATGCAGTCAGAGTTTTAAGTGAGGAAAATAAATATACCATTGATAAAGTCATTAAAGCCGGTTATGATACCCGGTTAGCGGCCTTTGAGATTTTAATTCCGGCGTTGGTAAAATCATTTGAAAAAAATATTTCTGCCGGCGATACATTGTATAACAGACTTTATGAAGCGGTTACCATATTAAAGAACTGGGATTACCGTTGCGGCGAAAATTCTGTGGCCACAACACTGGCTGTGGAATGGGGAGAAAAATTATTACCCTTAATCATGCTCGTGAAATTACCTGCCGGCGAAGATGATGAAGTACTTAAAACCATGCAGTTTACAGATACTGCATCAGTCAATAGTTTAATACTGCCCCTGCTTGCAACAATTAATGAACTGCAAAACAAATTTGGCCGCTGGCAAATTCCCTGGGGAGATGTTAACCGTTTTCAAAGAATTTCTTCAGACATTGATAATACCTTTGATGACAGCAAACCAAGTATCCCTGTGGGCTTTGTTTCTTCCACCTGGGGAATGTTGCCTTCCTATACCAGTAAAACTTTTCCTGGTACCAAAAAAAGATACGGCGTGAATGGCAATAGCTTTATCTGTGCGGTGGAATTCGGCAAAAAAATAAAAGCAAAATCTTTATTGGCTGGTGGCGAAAGCGGCGATATCAATTCAAAACATTTTTTTGACCAGGGGACGATGTACAGCAAGGGGCAATTTAAAGAGGTGTTGTTTTATAAAGAAGATGTGTTGAAGCATGCGGAAAAAACTTATCATCCCGGGGAGAAATAAATAAACCGCAGAGGCGCAAAGGCACTGAGTATAAACCTCTTCGCCTCCCCGTCTCTGCGGTGAAAAATCTATTGCTTCGGTACTTCCTTAATATGATACTCCTGTATCAACGCCGGGTTCTCCGGCGACAGTGTAAAATAGACTTCCATATTTATTTTTTCGCCTTCAATAATAAAACTTCCCCGCAACTGGTTCTCAGGTATCATTTCTTTGATGGAAATTATTTTTCCTGCTTTGGCATATAGATCTTTTGCTTCTTTTTTTAAACTGTCAATGGGGTAATCAGGAAAAAAGTTTTCGGCAAATATACCGCTTTGCTCAGCATTGGTCCAGTCGGGTAAAATTTTCAGCAATTCATTTTTGCGTTGTTCTAAAATTTTTGATGGCAGCATTTGCCTGGGTTGCAGGCCGGCAATTTTAATTAAGGTATCCAGAACCCTTAAATTTATGGTACCCATTGGCGCATAGGTACGGTTGGCAAAGGCAACCACGCCAATACCATAATCGGGCATGATGCGCCACTGGCTTCCAAAACCCGGCAGGCCGCCGCTGTGGGAGATATACGTTTTTCCATCACAGTCTTTCACCCAGCCTAAACCATAGCAATAGGCAGCTGTAACAGCACAGGTTCTTCCGTCAGGAAATTTAAAATTCGCATTAAAACCATTCCATCGCCAGGGATGATGCATTTCCCTTACCGAACTTCTTTTAATTGGCCCGTCATCTTTTGCATTGTTGGGTGGCCAGGCACTCATATGAAATGCCATATAACCCGCAAACTCATCAATAGAGCTGATCATAGCCCCCATGGCACCCCAACTACCATCTTTGGTATCATGCAATAATATTTCTTCATTCCATGTTGAATTTAACCAACGGTAACCATGTGCCAGTTTATCGGCTGCAACATCGTCATACTCATAAGTTGCTGTTTTCATGCCCAAAGGTTCAAAAATATATTTTTTGATATAATCCTGATAGCGCATGCCGGAAACTTTTGTGATAATTTTTCCCTGCAATGCAAAGCCAAGGTTGCTGTATTCAAAAGCAATACCCGGCGGGTTTGAAAAACTGATCTGCCTGCCAATAAATTCCATCAGGTCCTTATCATTATCGGCAAGTTGCCTGTCGCCCCAGGGATTGTCTTCCGGAAATCCGGCACCATGCGTCATTAAATGGCGGATCGTAATGTGCGGCGCATCGGCTGTTGGATATTTTAAATTTTTCAGTTCTGGTATATACAAATAAGCAGGGTCATCTAAATTCAGCTTTCCTTCGTCACGCAGTTTTAAAATGGCCATGCAGGTAAAACTCTTACTCATGGATGCAATACGAAACAATGAAGAAGATGTAGCCGGTACTTTCTTTTCAACATCGGTAAAGCCATAACTGTTTTTATAGACCAGTTGCCCATCAACTACTACTCCAAAAGAAATGGCTGGAAAATGATTGTCGGTTGTATGTTTTTTATATAAACTGTCGATCACAGCAAATGCAGTTTTAATTTTTCCGAGACGGTTGGTGTCAGTAAAAACTGCCGGCATGTATGAACTGTCGTACAAAGATGCTGACTGGTTTTCATTATTATCTTTTTGTTTGCAGGAAATGGAAACTATGGTGACTGCAATGAATAAAAAATATTTTCTCATGTAATTGTAAATTTTATATAAATAGTAAAAGAAATATTGTAGTTATTTAATGTCAGCCAGAGCTTGTCGAAGGCGGTGCAATTATTTAAGACACGCTGTTATATATAAACCCGCCTTCGACAAGCTCAGGCTGACAAGTTTTATATTCCGGATTTTGCCATTCTAAAGTTCAGGTTTATTTTATTTATAAAAGTTTTAATTATTGTTCTGTATCAAATTGCAATTTTTCTTCTTTATTCGTTTTTATAGTTCTTCCAAAGCGGTAGCTTACACCAATATAAAATATTTGTACATCCCTTCTGCCAATGGAAGTTTGTTTTAAATAAGCAGTGTTATAATCCCTTTTATCTTTTCCGGATGCAAACAGATCTGAAACGGTGAGTGTTAATGCCAGTTTCTTTTTCAGCATGTCCTGCCGGATACCAATATTTGCAATAACCCTTGGATACAGTTTTCCCTGTGGCGTTAACCTGGCCGAACGGTAATTGGCACTCAGTTGTATCATTGTGTTTTTAGTAACCGTGAATGTAGTATTCATATTTGCACTGAAAGAAACAATGGATTTGGTTTGTGAATAGCCAAGACTTGAAGCATCGATCTGGTTATAAAAAATATTCCCACTCATATTGCCGTTAAAGAATTTTCCTGCTTTGGCAGAAAAAATTAATTCTAATCCGGCGGATTGTTCGTTTGCCAAATTTTCCTGGGTAACTAATAATGTAGAATCATCAACCGGTTTAATAACCTGTGTAAACCCATTTGTTTTATACCGGTAATAAAAGCCGGGCACAAATGAATAGTTATTATTTCGCCATTTATAACCTACTTCAACAGAGTGTATGATCTCCGGTAACAGGGCCGGGTTACCTGCCTGCAGGTTCCTGGGGTCACGGTATTCGGGAAAAGGATTTAATTCATCGGGATCGGGCCGGTTTATACGGCGGCTGTAGTTTAACTGCAGTTCGTTATCATCATCAATTTCGTAACTCAGATGCAGTGTTGGGTAAAGTTTAAAATAATTATTTCGTATCAAAGAATCAAGTGTTACCAGGTTGCCGTTAATATTAACCTGCTCTGCCCTTAACCCTGCTTCAAAACCAAAGGCCTTATAACTTTTCTGATACGTTATATATACAGCCTGAATAATTTCTTTATATAAAAATTGATTTGATTTAACCGGGTCTTTAATAAATTTTCCTCTGGCCGTATCATAATATTCACCATAAAAAATCTGGTCTTTTGTATTAATAGAACCATCAAAGCCGGCTTCCAGTTTTGAACTTTTATTTATGGGCAGTGTATAATCAATGGTTACCTGGTTTTCATTATCTGCCTGCTTTATACGGGTATTATCAAATTCTGTTGTCCGTTTAGGTAAATAATATACATTCCAATAATGGTTATCTTCCAGTTCATCTGATCCGGAACCGGTAAATTCTATCCTGATCCCATGATCTTCCTTTTTAAATTTATGTTCAAAGAATGCATTGCCATTGATCTGCCATTCATATTCAGGATCATACCTGAAACGGTCATAGTTTTCAGTTAAACTATTTTGATCATCGTAGGTAAATTTATTTAAAACATCATGCTTGGTTTGTTTTCTGGAAAAGTAATTTCCACTGATGCCAAAACTATTATATTCATTAAGATTAAAGTCGGCACCCAGATTTACAACCTGGCTTACCGGCCTTTGTTTTGAAGTGCCTGTTTCCTTAAAATAACTGCTTACTTTACCCGCAGAATCAAAATAGATCCGGTCAATTTTATTGGTCCGGTTTCTGTTATCCTGCCGCAAATTGTAACTGCCAAACAGGTTTATTTTACCGGGATTATAATTTAATGACATCATTCCATTGTATCGGTCCATATTACCGGCATTACCCGTAACAGTCCCGTTCCAGCCCGGCTTTGTATTTTTTTTAAGTACGATATTTATAATGCCGGAGGTTCCATCGGGGCGGTAACGGGCCGAAGGATTTGTAATGACCTCAATACGCTGAATGGTATTTGCAGGCAATGATTGCAAAACGTCGGCCCTTGTTTTACCCATTAAAGGAGAAATTTTACCGTTAATGAGTATCATCACATCGGCAGAACCACGCAGGCTAACCTGGCCATCGATATCTACTTCAACAGATGGAATATTTTTTAAAATATCACTTGCGGCGCCCGACCTGCTCATTATATCCTGGTCAACATTGTATACTTTTCTGTCGATGGAAGTATTTAAAGTTGTTTTGGTTGATGAGACAACTACTTCATTTAATTTTTTTATATCGTTACTCAATTCAATATTGCCAAGATTTAAGCTCTTCTGTCCCCCTGTGATATTTACATGTTGTACATAGGTACTGTTATAACCAATGTAGGTATAGCGTACCGTATAATTTCCCGGAAGTATATTTTCTAAACTAAATTTTCCTTTTTTATCTGTAATGACCCCTCTTACGGTTATACTGTCTTTTTTATTAAGCAGTGCCACCGAGACAAATTCAATGGGTTGCCCGGACGTTTTATCAACTACGGTACCACTAAGCATTGTTTTACCTTGTTGTGCATACAAGGCGTTAATGTTGAATGAGAAAATAAAAATAAAATAGTATCTCATTGAATGGGCATAAAACAATTTTTAATAATTCAACAGTGTAATAACTATTTCATCCAGTCTCGAATAAGCCATAAATTTTTTCTCCAGATCCATATTAAAGGGAACCGGTATATCCAAAGAGGCACATCGCATCAACGGCGCAATGACTAATCGAAAATTATTTAGGGGGATTTTTAAAAATCAGAAACCCCCTATAAATCTTTAGCTGGAATTTTTTTGATATTGCCCTTTTTATCTGCAACTACCAAAAATGAGTTTTTTGCCTTGGTTTCGGCAATTACATTTTTAATAGCCTTGTCTAAAGCAAGTTTTATTTTACCGCTCAGGTCTTCTCTTTTTGAATTAGTACTCATTTGCCTGTAATGGTTTTGTATAAGTCAAAATTAATGATTTCTTCTTTCTTGTCAATACTTTTAGCTAACAGTTCATACTCACTTCCGGAGTTGTCATACATATACCAGTCATCTGCTACAGCAGTATACTTTGAAAAATTATGAAGACCTTTAGCATATCTTCTCCTTATTACATCTTCATGAATTGAGTGTCCGCCTTTACTAACTCGTATAGCAACTCTTTCAATAGCCAGTTGTACACTATTCAGATAAACAAAGAAAAAAGTAATGCCATACCCTTTTTCTTTTGCCTGTTTAATAAAGCTCAGGTAGCTTAATCCCGAAAGTGTTGTTTCAAAAGAAAAGCTTTTATTCTCTCCTGTAAGTTGTTCTAATCTTTCCAGCATTATCCTGCCAGCCTGAAAGGAAACTCCGGATGGGTTAAAAGGAGATAGTCCTCTGGCAATTTCATCGGCGTTTACAAATTCTATTGTTTTAAAAACTTCTGGTAAAAGATTATATGCGGCAGTTGTTTTTCCTGCGCCATTGCATCCGGCTATAATAAATATATCGGGCATCTTACTTAATAATTTAATAGTTTCTGTACCGTTTCATCCAACCTGCTGTATGCCATAAAATTTTTCTCCAGTTCCAGGTTAAAGGGAATCGGTGTATCCAAAGATGCACATCGCATTACCGGTGCATCCAGAACATCAAAACAATTTTCTGCGATCCAGGCGGCTATTTCGCCCCCAATACCGCCGATCAGTGTGTCTTCATGCAACAATAAAATTTTACCGGTAGCTTTAACAGCTTCTTTTATGGCATCATAATCCAGCGGCAGTAATGTCCTCAGGTCCAAAATATGAATGGAAACACCGGGATGGTTTTTTGCATAGTCCATTGCCCAGTGCACACCTGCACCATATGTGATAATGCTGATATCACCGCCACTGGTAACCAGCCTGGCCTTACCTATTTCCACTTCGTAGTATTCCTCCGGAACCGGCCCACTAATACTCCGGTACAAGGCCTTATGTTCAAAATATAAAACCGGGTTAGGGTCATTGATCGCAGCGATCAGCAAGCCTTTTGCATCAGCAGGAGTGCTTGGATAAACCACTTTTAATCCGGGTGTATGCACAAACCAGGCTTCATTACTCTGGCTGTGAAAAGGCCCTGCACCCACACCGCCGCCCGTGGGCATGCGAATAACCACATCGGCATTTTGTCCCCAGCGGTAATGAATTTTTGCCAGGTTATTGATGATCTGGTTAAACCCTACCGTAGCAAAATCGGCAAACTGCATTTCCATAATGGCTTTGTAACCTTCTAAACTTAAACCCAATGCAGCCCCTACAACTGCGCTTTCGCAAATAGGGGTATTACGTATCCTGTCTTTACCAAAATCTTCCACAAAACCTTCTGTAATTTTAAATGCCCCCCCGTATTCCGCAATGTCCTGTCCCATGATGATGAGGTTCGGGTGTTTAACCATACTTTGATGAAGGGCTTCTTTTATGCCGTCGATAAATCTAAAGTCGTTTCTAGTTTCTTGTTTCCCGTTTCTTGTTTCCCTTTGGCTCTCATTGCCGGCAGGGTCTTTCACAAACGAGAAACGAGAAACAACTGCCTGATACACATCATTCAATTCCTCCTCCTTATTCACTTCCATCGGTTTTGCCTGCGACCCTATTTTTAATTCAGTTTCTATATGTGTCCTGGTTTCAGTCTTTATAGTTTCAACCTGTGTTGATGTTAAAATATTTTCGTCAATAAGATATTGCTCATAATTTTTTACCGGGTCCTTCTGTGCCCAAAACTCAAACATTTCGGGAGGCACATATTTAACCCCGCTTGCTTCTTCGTGCCCTCTCATTCTGAATGTCATGCATTCAATTAAATATGGTTTTTGATTTTTGATACAATAATCCCTTACCCCTTTGATGGTATCGAAAACGCTTAAGATATTGTTACCGTCAATTTGTATTCCTTCTATGCCATAACCGATTGCCTTGTCAACTAAATTTTTACACCGGTATTGCTCATTAACCGGTGTGCTTAAACCATAACCGTTATTTTCTATGATAAAGATGACCGGCAGGTCCCATACCGCTGCAATATTTAATGCTTCATGAAAGTCTCCTTCACTGGTTCCGCCATCCCCGGTAAAGGCAAGAGAAACCTTTTTTTCTTTTTTTAGTTTATACGCCAGTGCCACACCATCGGCAATGGCCATTTGCGGACCCAGGTGAGATATCATACCACAGATATGATGTTCTTTTGTTCCAAAATGAAAACTTCTTTCGCGGCCTTTACTATATCCTTCCTTATTGCCCTGCCACTGCATGAACAATTTACTCAATGGCATATTCCGGGAAGTAAATACACCCAGGTTGCGGTGCAATGGCATGATCCATTCATCGGGCTGCATGGCCATTGTGGCACCAACAGAAATAGCTTCCTGGCCGATGCCGCTGAACCATTTGCTGATCTTTCCCTGCCTTAATAATACCAACATCTTTTCCTCAATCATCCTGGGAAGAAGCAGTTTCTTATGTATAGAAACCAATTCTTCGTTACTTAAATTTTTTCTGTTGAATTGCATAATGAAAACCCTTATAAATTATTTTCTGCCCGGTTGATTTCCTTTCGGACGGGGTAAAGTTAGCTGATGTTGGGTAAGCCAGCCAAATCGCTTTCGAAATTTATACCTCCTGCAATTGTTAAAACAAATATAAAGGGGGTTTGCCCGAATAAGATTTATGTGCAATTTTTAAAACACCTGCATCTGTATAAAAATGATCAATTATGAACCGACTCTTAAAACCTGCTGTCGCCGGTCTTTTTATCTTCATTGCTATCCCTATTTTATCTTTTACGAATTCCAAAAGCTATACAGGCAAAACATTGACCCGGGTCAATACAAACCCTAAGATACAGGTTGCCATTTTATTAGATGTGAGCGGCAGCATGGACGGTCTTATTGATCAGGCCAAAGCACAGTTATGGAATATGGTAAGCACCATGGGAAAAGCGAAATGTGAAGGAGGGGTTTCTCCAAAAATTGAAATTGCCTTATATGAATATGGCAGAACAACCAACAACCAGGCAGCGGGTTATGTAAAACAAATTTCAGCCTTTACCAGTGACCTGGATATGCTGTCAAAAAATCTTTTCAGTTTAACTACCGATGGTGGCGATGAATATTGCGGACAGGTGATTTATACCTCTTTGAAGGAATTGAAATGGGATACTTCCCCGGAAAACCTGCCTGCCGGACAGGCAAGTTATAAAGTAATTTTCATTGCCGGTAATGAAGATTTCTTACAGGGCAACCTGCTTTATACAAAAGCCTGTACGGAAGCAAAACAAAAAGGCGTAATTGTAAATACCATCTATTGTGGCGACCGGATGCAGGGCATCAGGGAACACTGGAACCTGAGTAGTGAATGTGGTAACGGAAGCTTTACGGTTATTAATCAAAATGAAAAGACCGAAGAAATACCTACTCCGTATGACAGCCTGATCATTTCTTTAAATGATAAATTAAATAACACCTATATGGCGTATGGCTATGCAGGTGGTAAAAGTATGGAAATGCAGGCCAGTGTTGATAAAATGAATTCCGGTATAAGTAAAGGTACAGCCGTAAAAAGAGCCACCGTAAAAAGCAACTCAAAATTGTATAAAAATGAAAGCTGGGATATGGTTGATGCTAACGGCACAAATGAAAAATTTATTGAAACCCTCGACAAAAAAACGTTGCCCGACAGCCTGAAAAATAAAACAACAGAAGAACTTAAAGTTATAGTAAAAGAGAAGGGAATATAACGTTCGGCTATTCAAAAACAAATTGGCGAAGCGAATACACAAAGGGAATTTTTTATTGCTTCAGAAAAAGCAAAGAATGCGGTTAAGAACAATGTGGCTACACTGGAAACAGAAGTAGAAAAAATTATTAAGGAACAGGCCAGGCGGTTTAATATGATCATTCAATAATCAAGTCCCTGTATCTTTCTGCTTTATTTTCTTTTCGGGAAACGCCCTTTTATGTACAAAAGAATTAAAGAAAGACAGCAATACACTGAATAACAAGGCATGCCAGAAACTGTCCACTTTAAAACCACCCACAAAATGGTCATCTATTAAAATGATACCCGCATTAATTACAAATAAAAACAAACCCAGTGTAAGTATGGTTGCCGGCAGTGTTAGTAAAACCAGTAATGGTTTTACTATGGCATCCAGTAAAGATAACACTGCAGCAACCAGTAAGGCGGTCAGCATATCTTTAATTTCTATACCGGGCAGGATATAAGCCAGTATAAAAACATTTACCGCACATACTACTATTTTGATCAGCCATTTTTGCATGCCCCTGCCCCTAAAGGGGAAATTTATGGATTAATTATGATTCACTAAATTACAACAAGTTCGTAAAAGTCTTCCGGAACCAGATATTTTCTGGCCAGCTCCCTCAGCTCGACGGCTGAAATTGTTTTTATGGTTTCTATTGACCTGTAAAAGTAATCATCAGTAAGGTTATTCAAAATAAGATTTTTCCATCTCCCCATGATCTGAAACGGTCCATCCAGGTCGCCCAATATAGTTCCTATTAAATAATTCCTTACCAGCATCAGTTCTTCTTCATCCACCAGGTCATCTCTTAATAACTTCATTTCTTTATACACTTCCTTTATGGTTGCTTCGCAAACATCCTTACCGGCCTCGGTACTTATCATCCATGCCGAATGCTGAATATGATTTTGTACATAACTGTGAATGCCATAGGTATAGCCTTTATCTTCCCGGATATTACTCATCAGCCGGGAACCGAAAAAACCACCAAACACCGTGTTTAATACCATCACTTTCATAAAGTCGGGATGGTGCCTGTTGGGAAATGGCCTGGCTATCCGTATAGCCCCCTGCACCCCATTGGCATCATTTGTTATCCGGTATTTTTTTTCTGTAGCGGGTGTTTGGCCGATGGTTGAAAGGGAATGGCTGAAGACCTTTAAAGATAATAACCCAAAATTTTTATTTAACTCCTGCTGTATATCTTTTGGTAATTTTCCGCTTACAAAAATTACGCATTGCCCGTTACAATAATACTGTTTAAAAAATTCTTTAAGCAGGCTGCTGTCAAGAGAATCAATATCTCCGGGATTGGTGTACGTACCATAAGGGTGGTCCTCACCGTAAAGGAATGCATCAGATAACCGGGCAGCCACAAAATCACTTTTTTGTAAACTTACACTTAACCGCTGCTTTGTATTTTGTTTATAAATACCCAGCTCGTGATCACTAAAAACAGCCTCTGTGATCATCTCTTTTATTACCGGTAACAGTACTGACAAATGTTTACTCAAGGTAGACAGGGAAACAACAGCTGTTTCATTATAACAGGACCTGTTGCAATAAGCACCATAATATTCAAACTCTTCATTTAACTGAAAGGCGGTTTTTGTACCGGTACCGTTCTTCAGTAAATAATTGGTAGCCGCTGCTACTGACCTTTGCTGTTCAAACCAGTTACCTGCATAAAAAACCAGTTCAACCTGTACCACTTCCTGTGCGCCAGCATCAATGGTATAAACGGGTACCCCGTTATCTAAAATAAAATGTTCGTAAGGTTTAAGCGTAAGATCAAATTCTATAGCATCTTTTATTGCCGGTGAAACTAAGCGATCGGTCATTTTTTATTTAATTTTTTGTAAAGCAGAATGATTAAGGGGATAAGACCAAAAAAACCATATCCAAACGGATGATATTCCAGTGGCATAATGGCTACCCAGGTTATAACCAGTATAAATGCAGTGATCAGGGCTGCCTGGGATATAACGGCTCCATGAAAACCAGCGTCTGCTGAACCTTTCAGGTGTTTCCGGTTTACTCTTTTGTACATCATGTAAACTATTAAATTGGAAGTTAGCGGAACGCCCAGGTAAAAGAACACCTGTAATTTAGTTACTGCACCATGAAAAATTGAAGTAAATAAAAAGCCTGTGCTAAAGGGGTAAAGTATAATGGTAAAAAGCAACCAGAGGTTAATGACCATAAACCGGATGTCGAAATTATCTACATATTTAAAAAGCTGGTGATGCCGTAACCATACACTGGCTATCAGCCAAAAGCTAACCAGCAAACCCAGGAACTCGGGAAGAGTTTCTTTAAAATGTTCCCAAACCACTGCAGCGCTGTCTCCTTTTTTTACCAGCGGCGGATGAATCTCAATGGCCATTAAAGTAATGGCAATGGCGAATACCGCATCGCTGAAAAAAGCGATCCGCTCAATCATAAAATCATGCCGGGGATGTTTGATCTCTGTCATTGCAGGTTAATTTTGTGCATAATAATACAGTGAATTGGAATTCTTATCATCAAAAATTATTTTGCTTTCCTTTCTTATTTCATCCGCTGTTACCGCACGGTATCTTTCCAATTCCTTATTGATCAGGTCTGCGTCTCCAAGTAACTCATATATGGCCAGGCTGGCAGCCCGGTTGGTTATGGTCATGTCCTCAAAGGCAATCATGCTTTCGGTCTTATTTTTCACCTTTTCCAGTTCACGCTGGCTGATCCCGTCCTGCTGTAATTTTATCAACTCCTCATTAATGCCGGCCTCTGCATCTTCCATTTTTACTCCTTTTACCAGTTTCCCTTCAATGGTCAATAAACCGGCATCGGTACTGCCTAAATGATAACATTCAATATTACTGAATAATTGTTTTTCTTTTACCAGCGATTGAAATAAACGGGATGACCCACCCCCGCTTAAAATTTCGGTGATCAGGTCTGCTGTATAATAACGAATATCAGTTCGGGGATAAATATGCCAGCATTTGTACAATGCATCCAGTGGCACATTAGCTTTTACCGTGTTTGATCTGGCAGCCATTTGTTTCGGTTCAACCGGCAGGTTACGGATATATTTTTCTCCGGCCGGAATTGGTGCAAACCATTTTTCGGTGAGCCTTTTTACTTCCTCTGTAGTCACATTGCCGGCAACAACCAAAATAGCATTGCTGGGGTTGTAGTGTTTATTAAAAAATGCTTTTACATCATTCAGCGTTGCATCTTCAACATGACTCAGTTTGGCCCCGATCGTCATCCAGCGGTATGGATGAACCGTATAGGAAAGTTCCCTCATCTTATGCCACACATCGCCGTAAGGTTTATTTATATAATGTTCTTTAAACTCTTCGCAAACCACTTTGCGCTGCACTTCCAGGCTTTTTTTACTAAAGGCAAGCGATAACATCCTGTCGCTCTCCAGCCAAAAAGCGGTCTCTAAATTTTCGGCGGGCAACTGGCAGTAATAGTTGGTGAGATCATTTGTGGTAAAGGCATTGTTTTCGCCGCCGGCCAGCTGAAGGGGTTCATCATATAC
>JANOGE010000172.1:0-60863 GCA_031414035.1 Chitinophagaceae bacterium
GACCGCATCGAGAGCGAGGCGAAAGACAGCTTCGTGCTGCCGGTCCCGCTGCTGGGTAAAAGTATAGGCCATACCCCCGCCGATGATGATATCTGATGCCCGCTGCATCAGGTTTTCAATGATCAGAATTTTATCAGACACTTTTGCTCCGCCAATGATAGCTACAAACGGTTGCTCTGATTTGTGCAAGACTTTTTCTGCATTTGCCAATTCATTTTCCATCAGCAGGCCGAACATTTTATTGTTTTCAGGAAAAAATTCAGCTATAACTGCTGTAGATGCATGTGCCCGGTGCGCTGTACCGAATGCATCATTCACATATACATCCCAAAGTTTTGAAAGCTGTCCTGCAAATGACCTGTCTCCTTTTTCTTCTTCTTTATGAAAACGGAGATTTTCCAGCAAAAGTACTTCACCCGGCTTAAGCATAGATGCAGTTAGTGTTGCTTGTCCGCCGATACAATTGTCTGCAAAAAACACCCGGGTACTGCCGTCTCCAAATGTTGGACTGGTGAGCCCTGCATTGAGTAACTCATACAGGGGTTTTACCAGGTGCTTTAAAGAATATTTTTCTTCAGGGCCTTCTTTTGGCCGGCCAAAATGGCTCATTAAAATAACACTACCACCATCCGCTAAAATTTTTTTTATGGTTGGTATGGTAGCTGTCATCCTGGTATCATCGGTGACTTTAAAATCTGCATCCAGGGGAACATTAAAATCAACCCGGATCAGGGCTTTATGGCCGGAGAAATTGAAATCGCTGAATTTAGACATAGCTGTTGTTTATAAAATTAAACCGCAGAAGAGCAAAGTCGCTGAGAATTTTTCCTCTGCGTCTCAGCGCCTCTGCGGTTATAAAATTATGATAAAGATATTACTTAATCAGTTTTGCAAAGTGATGCACCGTACGCACCAGCTGTGACACATAACTCATTTCATTATCGTACCAGCTGACGGTTTTTACCAATTGCCTGTCGCCAACTGTCTGTACCTTGGTTTGTGTTGCATCAAACAAAGACCCAAAGGTGATACCGATAACATCACTGCTTACAATTTCATCCTCATTATAACCAAAGCTTTCATTACTCGCCGCTTTCATGGCAGCATTAACTTCTTCGGCAGTAACTTTCTTTTCTAAAATGGAATATAACTCGGTAACAGAACCTGTTATAACCGGTACCCTCTGAGCACCACCGTCTAATTTTCCTTTTAACTCCGGTAAAACCAAACCAATGGCTTTGGCTGCACCGGTACTGTTTGGAACCACATTTGCAGCTGCAGCCCTTGCCCTTCGCAGGTCTCCCTTGGGATGTGGTGCATCCAGTGTATTCTGATCATTTGTATAAGCATGAATGGTACTCATGATACCGGTAATAATACCAAATTGATCATTGAGTGTTTTTGCCATTGGTGCCAGGCAGTTGGTAGTGCAACTGGCACAGCTGATAATGGTTTCGGTACCATCTAAAATAGCGTGGTTAACATTAAAAACAATTGTTTTCAGATCACCCGTTGCAGGAGCAGATATAACCACTCTTTTGGCACCGGCGGTAATATGCGCTTCAGCCTTGGCTTTATCGGTAAAGAAACCGGTACTCTCAATAACCACATCCACATTGTGTGAACCCCAGGGAATTTGTGCAGGGTCTTTTTGTGCATACACTTTTACTTCATGGCCATTAACCACAATTGAATTTTCGGTAGAGGTCACTTTCTGGCCAAAGCGGCCCTGTGCACTGTCATACTTTAATAAATGTGCCAGCACAGCCGGGCTGGTAAGGTCGTTTATTGCAACCACATCAATACCATCCATATTGTAGATCTGGCGAAAAACCAAACGGCCAATGCGGCCAAAACCGTTAATAGCAACTTTTACTGTACTCATGTCAATTAAAAATTAAGAATTAAGAATTAAAGATCAGGTTCCGGTATTCTCCGGAATTGCGGAGCAAAAGTACATTTTGTACGACACATAAAAAGGGAATATTTTATGTACGATTTAAATTATTTGGCTAAAAAACTGTCACACGTTATCTTTGCCCGCCCGAAACGAATGTTATTCATTTGTGGGGGCCGTCCTTAAACAATAAATGCCGCGTTGGTCAAGGGGTTAAGACGCCTCCCTTTCACGGAGGAATCACGGGTTCGAATCCCGTACGTGGTACTAAATAAAAAGCCTTTCGGTAATGATCGAAAGGCTTTCTATTTTGGACTGTGAGCAGCCGTATTTCTGTATTACTTTAGTTCCCGCTAATTGCCTACCGGCAGGCAGGTCTGTTTCAAACTTCGCTTCGAAATGCTTTCCGCTTCTGCCCGGCTGCCATTCTTTCTGGACTTCCAACCAACAGAAACGTACTCCCTTCCCTATGCTGATCAGGAGAACAGGCGGCTGCGATAGAATTACAGCCAGGCAAAAAAAAACTTTGCCAAAGTTTAAAACTTTGGCAAAGTTTGATAAGCTGAGAAATAAAAATTATTTTTTTGTTTCTCCCTTCCTGTACGTATAAACCCGCTTTGTGATCTTTGCCGCTTTGCCTTTATCATTCCATTCTGTACGCTGGGTCCAGTTGCCTATGTCATCATGTGTATCATAAGTATATTTTGTAACCTTGGTTGTAGTAGAATCTTTGGTGATGGTTGTATTGGAAAATTCCGTTTGTTCTCCCTTATCATTATACTTTGCTGAGCTGGTAGACTTTACTTTTCCCAGGCTGTCTTTTGCAGTGAATCCCATAAATAAATTTTTGTCAAATTTACTTTCACCCGACTGCCTGAAAACACTGTCCTTATCATATTGTTTCCAGCCAACTACCTGCCCGTATTCATTTTGGGTTATTCCGGTATAATATATATCCGGTTTACCCATGGAATCAGTTGTTTGTGCCATAGTATACTGGCCTTTATCATCTACGGTAACCTTCATCCCACCGGAAGGTTTGCCGTCTTTAGTATCCGAAGCTCCTGTCCATAAACCATTTTCGTGCCTGGTAAAAACGGATTCATTCTTTACCGCTCCTTTACTGTCTTTAGACGTAAATTTTACAGAATTCCCGTTTTCATCGTACTGATTAACATCAATGCAACATGAATCCATCGCACCCATTTTTCCGGTACTATCCACCTTAAAAGGTGTGTCTTCAATAGATTCAATATCCCCTTTCAGATTGTCATTAGCCAGGTCACTGTATTTCACTTTTTTTTCACCCGCTTTGTCGGCTGAATTGTTACAGGCTGCCAAAACAAATAAGCCTGTTAAAATAATTAAGATTCTTTTCATGTTTGTGTGTTTTAAAGATATATAAATGTAGGGGAAGAATTAAGGTTATTCCTTTGAATCAGGCCAGCAAAGTAACCATTATTTACCTCAATGGCAAATCAGGCCTTTAACCGATGTTGGGGTTACTTATTTGAATTAAAACAAGGAAACCCATTCAATACGCCCCGTCTTTTATAACCACCTACATGTATTTACCCAATCCTGCAGTTGCCCGGAAACCAGTTACTATAAAATGAATTGAAAAAAAACCGTCTCTTTTATATATGAGACGGTTTCTTTCATAAAAAATTATTTTGCTATTGTATTACCACTTTTCCGCTGGCAACACGTTTGCCGCTGTTGTCAAATAAAGCAATAATATAAGTGCCCTTGCCATTTCTTCGCATATCAACAAACATATGTTGATAAGGCCCTGCAATGGAATAAGACTTTACATACACCAATGCCCCTTTGCTATCAAATATTCTTAACGTATGTGTATTAATAGAAGCAGGATTATGATATATAACATCAAACTGTCCGCTATTTGGATTTGGCAGAATAAATAACCTGGAAGAAGCTGAGTCGGAAATATTTACAACAGAAGCTGTATTGCTGCAATTGCCTGCATTGGTAACCATTACAGAATAACTGCCCAACTGATCAAGGTTTACTTTTAATGTTGAACCAGCTGCTCCCGGAATCACAATTCCGTTCTTTATCCAGGCATAATTATAAGTACCTGCAGGTGTAACATTTGCTGTAAGTGTGGTTGATAATCCCGGTAACAATCTTGTAAAAGGTGAAGCACTAATATTTACCGTTGGCCTAGGGTTAACGGTTACAGCAATTGCTGCCGATTGATCTGAAATACAACCATTGCTATTTGTTACAATTACTGAATAGTTTCCACTGGTGGCTACAGAAACAGATTGTGTTGTTGCTCCATTATTCCACAACCATGAACTTCCTGCAGATGCAGTAAGCACAACCGTATTTGGCTGGCATATTACTGTTGGTCCGCCTGCTGCAACGGATGCCGTTGGTTTAGGATTAACTGTAACTGCAATAGCAATAGTGGTAGTTGTACAGGTTAATGTAGTTACTGCACAGCTGTAATTACCTGATGCAGTTACTGTAATGGATTGAGTTGTTGCCCCATTACTCCAGCTGTATGATGTACCACTGCTGGCAGTAAGTACTACACTACCACCCTGACAAAAAGTTGTAGGGCCGCCTGCAGATGCTGTTGCACCGGGTATACTGGCAATGGTTAATATTACCGGTGTACGTGTTGCACTTACACAAGATGTTGCATTATTAACACTGGATGCATAATAAGTTATAGTACCCACGGTAATTAATATTGGATTTGCAATTACAGTACCCCCCGTAGCCGCATTGTACCAAACAACTGAATGACCGGCAGGAACGGTTGCTGTTGCGGTTAAAGTTGGTACAACACCTCCCTGGCAAACTGCCTGAGTCTGATCACCACCTGATGTTGGGCTTGCAACTGCAGTAGTGCCAACGGTTACCGGTAATACAGATGGTGAAGTGGTGCAACTTCCGTTGCTGGCAGTTACGCTTACATTTCCACTGGTGCTGCCGCCGGGATAATTTACGGTTATAGCAATAGTTCCCTGTCCGCTGGCAACATTTGCACCCGGTGGTACTGACCAATTATAGATCGTGGCACCAGCTACTGCTGAAATAGAATAAGGCAGGTTGGAAAGGGTTCCACAAATTGTATTTTGCCCGGCAATAGCACCCGGTGTTGATATGCCGCCGCCGCCATTTGAAACAGTAACATTAATGGCATTTGATCTTTCCCCTTCTGCACTGGTAATATTATTTTTTGCCTTTAAGTGAAACCACATACTTAAATTAGGAGTAAGCCCTGTAGCCGTATAATTTGTTCCGGTAATATTGGTAGCCAGTGTTTCAAAATTACCTGTTATTGAATTTAATTTCATAATGTCATAATGCGTAGCATTGGTAACGGCTGACCAGTTAAAGATTACTTCGCCCGGATTACAGCTGATACCAGAACCTGCAAAACCAGTTGGTGTACCCAGTATTTTAAACGTTGCATCGCTTTGATCTGTTAATGCACCACTGGTTACCCGTATCAATGCAGTGGAAGTATTTGCTGCAGGAACGGACCAGTTTAACCTGGTGGTATTTGCAGGCACTGTTGATGAAATCGTTGTCCAGTTTGATCCTCCATCTAATGAATATTCAACAGTTTGATTTGAAGTAACACCCGAATTATCCCATGTAATTACCTGGGAAGCCGAAGGATTAAATTGCTCAGCTCCGTTTGGATAAATAACTTCAATATAAGGTTGGTTAATATCCCAGGTAAGTGCATAAGGTTGATTGGGACCGGTAGCGACAGCTTCGCCGATAACCCTTAATGTATAAGTACCCGCTGCCGGATTGTTTATTGTTACCTGTTCTATATTACTGATATTATCATCAGCCTTTGTAGCTGCTGCTGCCGGATTAATTGGATCCAATATCCATGGCAAAGTAGTGTTAGCACCTTCAATGACTCTTAGATCCAGGTTATTCACCAAAGCAAAACTTACATTGGCTGCTGCTGCAGGATCGTTCCAGGTAAGCATTACACGCAAACGGGATGCACCTGCCGGAACAGTAATGGTAATATCATTGGTTGATCCGGTGGTTATTGTATTTAATGCATACCGGTTTTGCTCCAGAATTTTTACTGCAGCCAATGCATTTACACGGCCAAAACCAAAACGGTAATCGGGTCCGGCAGTACCCAGGT
This sequence comes from Chitinophagaceae bacterium, assembly GCA_031414035.1. Lineage (GTDB taxonomy): Bacteria > Bacteroidota > Bacteroidia > Chitinophagales > Chitinophagaceae > Ferruginibacter. Next base: position 6,054 of record JANOGE010000172.1, read on the forward strand.
CGAATGCCGTATTGCAGGCAATATTTTTAATTAATGAAGATGGGGGAAGTACGTTGGCATTTAATTGTTTGTATCGTTGCGCAAGTAAGGCAACAGTACCGGTAATACCGGGGGTTGACATAGACGTGCCTGAAATGGTACCATACGTATTTAAAGGGGTGTACGTAGAAAACACACTGGTACCCATCGCCACAATTTCTGGTTTAACCCTTCCATCGTGTACAGGTCCGCAACTGCTTGATGATGAAAGTACTTCATCGGTAGTTATATTTCCAACAACAACATTATTTTTTGCTGACTTACCTGTTCCGGTAATCGTTCCCCATCCGCCGGTACATGCAGCCTGGTTATTACCCGAAGAATGGCAATGCAGGTGATAAGGAAAATTATTTAAGTTTATATCTGTATTTCTTGACCGGAGAGAATAACTTGCCGAAGCTCCACCTACCCCACACTGCACGCCAAGCCCATCATGGTAAGAGTGGTTACTTGAAATAAGTGTATTTGCCGGTATAGCAGTTGCCATAATAACCTGCACATCACCGGCAAAACCATAATAAGAAAAAATATTTGCATTGGGTGCCATACCTCTTGCTACCGGGTTTATCAAACCCCTTCCACCAATGGTGCCTGATACATGGGTTCCATGGCTTCCGGCAGCGCCGGGATCAACATTGATAAGTCTACCTGCAGGCGAAAAATCAAGATGCTGACTGGCTCTTTCATCAAAAACACCAATATTCATACCATCGCCTTTTAAATTTCTTACCCCATCATTTAATACATTTACACGATGCAAAGAACGTCCCGGTAAGTTTTCTATTTGATTGGGAGGAGCAATAAATTCGGCCCACTGAACAAATGAAAGATTTGCCAGTTGTTTTGCATTTGCCGCAGGAATCCTGACAGTAAACATTCTGAAATCCGCAACATCCTGAATTACAGTTGCATTTAAAAATGAAACGGCTTGTTGTACATCTGCTGCTTTTAATTTTTCAAATACAATAATATCAACGTCTGCAAAACCGGCTTGTTTAATGGCATATTCTGGAATATGCCCATTTAATAAATCTGCGGCTGCCTTATCTTCCGGCTTAAATTGAAATACAGAACGAAACAGGGGTGATTTAAAATCTGAAATATTAATATCAGCCGAAACACTTGCTGTGTATGCGTTATTAGGAATATAGTCTATCAGCCCAATACCCATTGCTTTCAGGTCATCTTTTTGCACCTGGTTTGGCAGCGTTTTAAACTGAATGACCATATAGTGCCTGCCATTAAAAAGGCTTTGCTGAAATACCGGCGAAGTTTTTGTTACACTGCTGATATTCTCCTGTGGGATAAATTTTCCGGAATGAAGTAATATATGATAATCCTGGTAAACCTGGGCTGTTAAAAACACAGGCAAAAAAAGAAATAAGGCTGATTTTAAAAAGCGGGTAAAAAATTGTTTCATTGCAATTTTATTTAAATGATGGTAATTAGAAAATATAAAGATGCCAAAATAGTGAAATAATTCAACAAAACTCAATCTCAGACTTATTATTATCCGATCATTTTTTAAATTATTATACCCAGGCAGAAGGCATATATTCATTTCAGGTTGCTTATTCGTATAAATTTTAAAGGATAACGATTTTTGTTATATAAACTTATAGTAATTTGCCAATCCATTAAACTTTTAAACTATAAAATATGTCTTTTAACTGGACCGGCGTTTTTCCTGCACTTACTACAAAATTTACGACAGATGATCAGTTAGACCTTCCTCTTTTTGAGAAAAATTTAAATGTACAGTTAGCTGCAGGAGTTAATGGTATTGTTTTGGGGGGTACACTCGGTGAAGCCAGTGTATTAACAACGGCAGAAAAAGAAACACTGGTAAAATTTGCGATAGAAAAAGTGAATGGGAATGTACCCGTTGTCATCAACATAGCAGAAGGAAGCACCAAAGAAGCATTACAGCAGGCTGAATACGCCAAAGCCTGGGGAGCCAAAGGATTGATGATACTGCCACCCATGCGTTATAAGAGCGACCACCGGGAAACCGTTACTTATTTTAAAACGGTAGCCGATTCAACCGATCTCCCAATAATGATATACAATAACCCGGTGGATTATAAAATTGAAGTAACACTGGATATGTTTGAAGAATTAGCCGCATGCAAAAATATAAATGCGGTGAAAGAATCAACAAGAGATGTTTCTAATGTTACCAGGATGAGAAACCGTTTTGGCGACCGGTTTAAAATTCTTTGTGGTGTTGACACCATCGCTATGGAAGAATTGTGTTTGGGTGCCGACGGATGGGTGGCCGGATTGGTTTGTGCCTTTCCAAAAGAGACGGTTACTATTTATAACTTGGTAAAAGCCGGGAAAATTGCAGAAGCCACAACTATCTATCGCTGGTTCATGCCCTTGCTGGAATTAGATATTCATCCTAAACTTGTCCAGTATATAAAACTGGCAGAAACACAGGCAGGCATTGGCTCAGAAAATGTAAGGGCGCCAAGACTGGCATTGGTTGGAAAAGAAAGAGAAGAAATCTTAAAGATCATTAATGACGGGATCGCAACGAGACCAGTAATGAGTTAGGAGTTAGGAGTCAGGAATCAGGAGTCAGGAGTCAGGAGTTTTTTAAAACAAAAAGTTTGTTATGAGTTATAAAGATTTTAGTGTTGAAGAAGTAGATGTTGTTATGCACGATGCATGGAAGGCATTTCATATCTACAGAAAATTTTCTTTAAAACAAAGGGCTGTTTTTATGAAAAACATTGCCATTGAATTGGAAAATGGCGGCGATGCATTGATACATACTGCCATGCGTGAATCTAATTTACCCGAAGTAAGATTGCGGGGCGAAAGGGCAAGGACCATCTTTCAATTAAACAGTTATGCCGAAGCCTGCGAAAAAGGAAATTGGCTGGAGGCAAGGATCGATACAGCCATCCCCGATAAAACTCCTCCCAAACCGGACATCCGGAAAATGCTGGTGCCACTTGGCCCGGTAGTTGTTTTTGGTGCCAGCAATTTTCCTTTTGCCTTCTCTACTGCCGGAGGAGATACGGCCTGTGCTTTTGCTGCCGGTTGCCCGGTGATTGTAAAAGCACATCCTGCACATGCAGAAACTTCGGAGATGGTTGCCAAAGCCATTTTAACTGCTGCTGATGTATCTAAAATGCCCAAAGGAATTTTTACTCATGTACATGGTGCAGGTTTTGAAGTTGGGAAAGCATTGGTAATGCACCCACATACAAAAGCGGTTGGCTTTACCGGTTCTTATATTGGCGGCAAACAATTATTCGATTGGGGAAACCAACGTGCAGTACCTATACCGGTATTTGCTGAAATGGGGAGCATCAATCCTGTTTTTTTATTACCTGAAAAACTGAAGACATCAGCCAATGAGATCGCAACCATGTATGCCGGTTCCATAACTGCAGGCGTTGGGCAGTTTTGCACCAACCCCGGATAAATTATTGGAATGGAGAGTGAGGAATTGAAAATATTTATTCACGACCTTGGAAAAGCCATTCAAAAAATTGAACCTGCGCCCATGCTGCATGAGGGTATTGTAAACAATTATAAAAAAAATAAAGGTAATGCTTTGCTCCAGGAAGATGTTCACCTGGTTGCAGAAAGTGAAAATGAACTTTGGCAAAGTTCCGAAATTTTGCCAAAGCTGGCAGCCATACCAACCATTGCAACCGCCAGCGGACAGGCATTCTTAAACAACCCCGTTCTGCACCAGGAAGTATTTGGCCCTTATTCGATTGTTATCCGCTGCAAAGACATGACTGAAATGATAGAAGTGGCTAAACATTTAGAAGGGCAATTGACATCCACCCTGATGGCCACTGATGCCGACATCAAACAAAATGATGAACTGGTGGAAGCCGTGAAAAATATCTGCGGACGTTTTATTCTCAACAGTGTTCCTACCGGTGTTGAAGTTTGTTTAAGTATGCAGCATGGCGGGCCCTTCCCTGCCAGTACCGATTCAAGATTTACATCAGTTGGTGCTGACGGTATTAAACGCTTTGCCAGGCCCATTGCTTTTCAGAACTGGAGCAATGATCTTTTACCGGATGAATTGAAGAACGAAAATCCCCTGGGAATATGGAGAACAGTAAATAATGAGCTGACCCTTTCTGTAATTTAAATCATACTGCCAGGCGCATCGCTTCATCCTCTTTTTTGTGTTTGCCAACAAACCAGCCGGTTACTAAAATGGATATAATAAAATAAGCCCCAAGGATAAATTTAATGGCTGATGAATAAGCATTTGTTCCAAACCAATCATCCTGAATATAAAGAATACTTAATCCAACTCCGCTGCGGATTGTTTCCCAGATAACAGCAGATTTATTTCTGTCCATCAAATCAGTAGCAGCATACACACTTAAAAAAATAAAACCACCATACCAGAAAATATAAGATGTATCAAGGCCATTTATAAGGGCAATATTGCCAAACATATAGCTGATGAATAATAAGATCACGAGCATTTGAATCCAGCTCCAGGCATTCAATTCCGGAGAGGTTTTGGTATCGTATTTTTCAAAATGATAAACATCCTCAATTTTATAAACCGGGTATTTAGCAGCTACATCGGCAGGGCGGTAACCCGTATGTCTGAACCATAAAATAAATTTTTCTTTCCAGTCCCTAGTTCTCCATGCATCTTTGATCAGCAGCCATACATGCTGGAAATTTATTTTAATGGGGTTCCATGTCCTCACCGGTCTTGTAATACCATATACAGGCTGCACATCGGGTAGTTCTTCCTGGAAAGTACCAAACCATTTGTCCCAGAAAATAAAGATCTGCCCGTAGTTCTTATCGATGTATGCTGCGTTAATAGCATGATGCACCCGGTGATGAGATGGGGTGACAATGATCTTTTCCAAAACTCCCATCCTGCCGATATGTTGTGTATGATACCAGAACTGTGCAAATAAATGAAGCGGAGCAATAATCGCTATAACTTCATAAGGCACTCCCAACAGTGCAGCAGGCAATAAAAATATGGCAAAGGTTTTTACAATGGCTGAAATGCTTTGCCTTAATGCACAGGCCAGGTTAAATTCTTCACTGCTGTGATGAACAATATGACCGTTCCAGAAAAAATTAGTCACATGTTGCAGCCTGTGAACCCAGTAACCGGCAAAATCCAATGCAAAAAAAGCAATGATATAAACCATGAGGGTATTATTAATTTGGATTAGTGCAAGGTTCCTCACCAGGAATGGATAAGAAATGATAACCAGGTATAAGCCGATCACATCTTTGGTAACATTGGTAACCCCCGAACTTAAACTGGAGATCATATCCATATTACGAACCGTGTCTTTCCCTTTGCGCCAGCCATACCATTTTTCGAAAAGGACCAGCAGTAAAAAAGCCGGCATGGCAATGAGTAAAATTTTTCCGTATGCTTCCATGGCATAAATTTACAAAACTTCGCCAAAGTAAACTTAGCCAAAGTTCCAAACTTTGGCGAAGTTTAAAAGTTTAGATAAATTTAACCATGCTACCCTACGAGAGATACCATGTCTTTAACCAAGCAAACGGCATGGAAAATCTTTTTGCTGGGCAAAAAAATTATGTATTTTTTCTGAATAAACTGGGGATGTATGTTTTACCTGTTTGTAAATTATTCAGTTACTGCCTCATGCCCAATCATTTTCATTTAGTACTGGAAATACGTTCCGAAGAAGAACTTTCTTTGCTCTGGCAAAAATCAGGCTCTAAAGCCGGGATCTCTGAAAAAGAATTGGAATTAAAGATCAGCAGGTCGTTTGGCAACTTGTTCAGCAGTTATACCCAGGCATTTAATAAGGTCTATGACCGGAAAGGCAGTCTTTTTATTCCAAGCTTGAAATCAGAAATGATTAACAATGATAATTCTTTTTGTAAAGTAATTCATTATACACATGCCAATCCAGTCCATCATGGTTTTACCAAAAAGATGGCAGAATGGCCCCATAGTTCATATCATGCCTATTTGAGTGAAGGCTTAACAAAGTTAGAAAGTGCATATGTTCTGGATATATTTGGAGGAAAAGATGCTTTTCTAAAATATCTTGAACAACCTATTGATTTAAAATATAAATTTATTGAATAGCAAATTTCGTCAAAACAAACTTCGCCAAAGTTTTGAACTTTGGCGAAGTTCTAAACCAAAATGAAACATATATTCCATTGTATAGATGCCCATACCTGCGGCAACCCCGTTCGCCTGGTAAAAGAAGGCGGACCTAAACTTAATGGTAATACCATGAGTGAGAAGCGCCAGCATTTTTTAAAAGACTACGACTGGATAAGAAAAGGTCTCATGTTTGAACCCCGTGGCCATGATATGATGAGTGGAAGTATCTTATACCAACCACACGATCCACAAAACGATGTAGCTGTTCTATTTATAGAAACCAGTGGTTGCCTGCCCATGTGTGGACATGGAACCATTGGCACAATAACTATTGCTATTGAAGAAGGTTTGATAAAACCAAAAATACCGGGAATGGTAAGAATGGAAGCACCGGCTGGATTGGTAATGATTGAATACAAGGAGGAAGCCGGTAAAGTAAGATCAGTGAAGCTTACCAATGTTCCTTCTTTTTTGGCAGCATCTGAATTAACGGTAGATGGTCCCGACCTGGGAGAGTTGGTGATTGATGTTTCTTACGGTGGAAATTTTTATGCCATTGTTGATGTGCAGAAAAATTTTAAGGGGCTTGAAAATTATACGGCTGATAAATTAACAAGCATGGCCCGGGAATTAAGGAAACGAATCAATGCTAAATATGATTTCGTTCACCCCGAAAATGAAACCATACATGGATGCAGCCATATTTTATGGACAGGCTCAGTATTAGACAAAACATCCACGGCACGTAATGCCGTTTTTTATGGCGATAAAGCCATTGACCGAAGCCCCTGTGGCACGGGCACAAGTGCCCGTATGGCACAATGGTATGCTAAAGGAAAACTAAAAAAGGGAGATGAATTTATACATGAAAGTATTATTGGCAGTAAATTCACAGGCAGGATCGAAGAAGAATTATTCGTGGATGGTAAGCCTGCTATAAGACCCAGTATTGAAGGGTGGGCTAAAATATACGGGCATAATATTATTACTATCGATGCTGAAGATGATCCGTATGCTTTGGGTTTCCAGGTTTTATGATGGACCGTCTTTTTTGTGATGCTGAGGAACGCAGCATCTCTGTAAAATATAAATTCTGTTACTTAAGTTGAGATGCTTCGTTCCTCAGCATGACAGACATAAAAAAATAAAAATGAAAGTAACAATTATCGGCGGCGGTGTAATCGGTTTATGCAGTGCCTATTATTTACAAAAGGAGGGCTACGGGATAACCGTTATTGAACGTGGTGATATTACCGATGGCTGTTCTTTTGGAAACATGGGATATATGTCTCCCAGCCATTTTGTACCGCTGGCAAGTCCCGGTATTATTGCCGAGGGACTGAAACATATGCTCAGCAGCAGTAGCCCTTTTTACGTAAAACCAAGATTGAACCGGGATCTCATGCAATGGGGTTACCATTTCTGGAAAAGCAGCAACACGGCAACCGTTAAAAAAAATGCACCGCACCTGAATGATCTTTTACGACTGAGCCGGCATTTGATCAATGAAATGCGGAATGAAATTGGCGATGTGTTCAGTATGGAAGAAAAAGGATGTTTGATGATGTGTAAACTTCAAAAAACACTTGACCATGAATTTCACCTGGCCGATGATGCAGAAAAATTCGGATTAAAAGTAGTAAGGTTAAATAAAGATGAAGTGCAGAAATTAGAACCGGATGTGGAACTGGATGTTGCCGGAGCCGTGTTATTTAAAGATGATTGTCATTTTAATCCGGGCAAAATGATGATGGTATTAAAAAAATATTTAGAAAATAAAGGTGTGCAATTTCAACTACATACAACGGTTACCGGATTTGAAAGGTCAAATCATAATATCTCATCTGTAATTACTGACAAAGGGAAATTTGATATTGAACAAATGGTTCTGGCAACCGGAAGCTGGTTGCCTGTTGTTGCCAAAATGATGGGCATTAAATTATTATTACAGCCCGGCAAAGGTTACAGCCATACCTATGAGCATGTTGAAAAAAATATTAAATACCCCGCTATCCTGGTTGACGGAAGATGCGCCATCACTCCCTGGGGCCATCAGTTACGTATTGGCGGCACCATGGAACTCAGCGGCATCAACAATAAAGTATTAATAAACCGTATGCAGGGCATTTATGATTCTGCAACCCATTTTTATCCCGGGTTAAAAATAAAAATGCCTCCTCTTCATAAAATATGGAATGGATTAAGGCCTGTAACACCGGATGGCTTACCCTACATTGGCAACGTTTCAAATTTTGACAATGTTATTATTGCAGGTGGACATGCCATGCTCGGTATATCAGAAGGAACAGGAACGGGAAAACTGGTTAGTGAGATCATACATCACAAAACTGCTTCCATAGAGATGAGCGCTTTTAATCCGCAAAGATTTTAAAGCTTGCTTATTGCCAATTGCTTATTGCTTATTGCATATTGCTTATTGCTTATTAACGGTATCCTTTGGTTTCTTCTTTAATAAATTATCAAACAATCCTTTTATCGATTCTTTGGTTTTATCTCCATTATTTTTTACCGGGGCAGAATCTTTAGCGGAGGCACTATCTTTTTTATTCTCCATTCTTTTTCTCCATTCTTCCATAGCAGCCATTTCAAGCTGTTTTCTAACTGACTTAAGTGTGTCGCCTGCAGCTTTTTTTGCACTGTCAATTTTTGCCTGTACAAAATCCTTTACCTGCTGCTGCATCTGGTCGGCCAGTTTTTCGCCGGTTTGTTTCAGATCAACTTTTACAAGGGGATCTTTAATACTGCCGGTTAGTGCAAGTTTCAGGTTTACCACATCACTTAACTTTAAAGGGATACCTTTCTTATTTGCATCAATTAAAAGGTTATTTACCAGTTGGTTTCCCTTTTCCCCCATCAGGGCCCTTGGCAGTTTAAGGTTTACCGTATAATTTATCGATTCATCAAACCCCTGCAGTCCACCAATCTCCATTTCAATATCTTTTACCTTAACCGTAAATGGCTTTACCAGTAATTTGCCATTCGAAAATTCAATGAATACTTTTACATCTTTCATCGAAATTTGTTCAAGCGCTTTTACATTCAGCGTTGAAGCTATTTTATCCAGCGGAGCGAATTTACTCAGGAACCCTTCAATCAAAAATAAATTTCCGTTGCCTGAAAAGGTATTCATATCTATACGCATGTTATTGCCCAGTTTTCCATTGGCCGATAAAACAGAAGTTAGTTTACCTGCCAGGAATTTTCCAATGGGCATCAGCTTTTGAGCCGTATTAAAAGCGTTGAATGTTTTTTGAATGTCAACCCCCGCCACGTCATAGCTCATGGCAATAGATGGTTTTGCTTTATTTTCCTTAGTACTGTACCATCCATTTATTATTATTTTGCCGTCCTGAAAATTTCCATTTATGTTAATCAATTTCACCGTCTCATCAGTTACCTGCAGGCCGCCTTCTAAATTCCGGATATCGATGTTATCGTATTGCAGTTTGCCTATTTTGGTATGTAAAGTAATATCAAGATTGCCGGGAACAACAAATGGAGTTGAAGTAAGGCCTTTTGCAGTGGTATCTCCCGAAATACCGATCCAGTCATTTAGGTTGACCTGGTCTGCATTTAAACCAAAAGCTGCACGCAATGGTTTTCCGCTTAACAGGTAACTCAGCAGGTTATTGATCTGGCCGCTACCCGTAAAATTTGAATGTTGATATTGCCCGCTCAGGTTGGATACGTCAATTATTGTTGGTGTAAAATCAGTATGTAGCGTATTTACTTTTATCCCGGCAGGATAATCAGGAGATACATAATTAAAATGATTTACGTCGATAATACCGGCCGCATAAAAATCATTGTACTGCTTATTCCCGATCTCTTTAACATTGCCCCTGATGTTTACATCAGCATTCATCAGCCCCGACAGCTTTGTGCCCTTCTCCAGTTTCATGTAATTGGAAACCTGCGACAGGTCCAGTTTACCTTTTGCAGCGGCATCAACATACATTTTACTCACCGGTTTTTTAAGCTGTAACCTGAAATCGAAGGGTTCTGAATCCATTTCCAGGTGACCATTGGTAATATCCACTAATGTATTGTCGGTTTGTCCATCCGGATTATCAAGAACAGCTTTAAAATGTATACGCTCAATAGCCTTTGGAAGGTCAGTATATTTTAAATAACCGTCTTTAACTTCCATTGCAAGATGATAGCCCGGTATGGCAGAATCACTGTAAACACCTTTTATGGATCCCGCAAATAATGCGGTTCCTGTTGCAACTGCCTTATTAAACTCATTTTTATATATGGGTGTTACCAGCGACAAAATATTTTTAAAATCCGTTGAAGGAGAGCTGAAGCTTATATCCATGTCATAGCCGTTGGCCAGGCTCTTTATCTTACCCTTGCCGGTTATCTTTAGTGCATTTAATAAAATATCCATCTCATCAAAACGGTACACCCCGTTTTTAGTATCCATTTGTATATCGGTATTTACCGTTGATCTTACTTTTGAGAGATAAGGTATGGCTCCGTAATTAAATGAAACTGCATCAGCACGGGTAATTGTCTTCAGGGTAAAGAGGTCGGCGGTAAAATCTCCGCTTCCATCATGATCAAAGTTTTCGATCACCATTGCCATGTTACTTTCTGCATCTGTATAATGGAGATAACCATTCTTAATGGCATATTTTTTCAGTTGCAGGTTAAAGGGTTTGCTTTCTGCTGCTTTACCTGTTGTATCCGCTGCTCTTTTTACAATATCCCAATTGGCTAAGCCCTGTTTATTTACAAGTGCATTTATCTGTGGTGATTCAAGATAAATATTGTAGATGGCCATATCTTTACCCCTGATAAAGCTCATGATATTGACGGTTGCATCCAGTCTTTCGGCATTCAATAAAGTATCAGCTGCAAATTCATTGATGCCAATCACCTGCAGTTCATCCAGCGCAATACTTACGTTGGGAAAATGCCTGAAAAAGGAAATATCCACTTCCGTAAAATCAACTTTGGCATTGATCTTCTTATTGATCTCGGTTTTAACTATGGCAACGATCCTGTTCCTGAAAATATAGCCGGAAGAAAAAAGAAGTATAATTAATGAGAGTAAAACAAGAAAGGTCCTTATAAATATTTTTTTCAGCATCTTACCGGTTTTTTCAATGGATATTACGTTAAACAAAAACTATTCCAATCCAACCTCGTAGTGCATTTCAGGGATCTCCACATCAGCAAATCCTTTTTTTACCAGTCGTTGTTTAAAATCCTGCTGCACCTTATATTCTCCATGCACAAGGAATAATCGTTTCACTTCTTTTGGATTTTGGCAGGCCAGGAACTGGCACAGGTCATCATAATCTCCATGGGCGCTCATACTCCTAATGGACCCGATCTCTGCATTCACTTCATGTGCTACTCCGTAAATATTAACTTCTTTCCTGCCGTCGAGCAATTTACCGCCCAGGGAATGAGGTTCACAATAACCGGTGAACAAAATAGTATTATGACTGTTCTCAATATTATTACTGATATGATGTTTTACCCTGCCGGCATCGGCCATACCACTGGCAGAGATGATAACAAGAGGCCCGTTTCGGAAATTAAGCAACTTCGATTCATCAACCGACTGAACAAATTTTAATCCTTTAAAACCAAAGGGATCATTATCCGATTGCAGTATCTTCTGAATGGTCTTATTAAAATACTGCGGATAATTTTTTACGATTTCAGTTGCTTTCACACTCAGGGGGCTGTCCACAAAATAATTCAGGTCGGGTAACCTTCGTTCCAGTTCCAGCTGGTTGAGAGCATACAATATTTCCTGTGTGCGGCCCACACTAAAAGCCGGAATAATTAATTTCCCTTTCTTTTGAAGGCATGCTTTTTCTATCCAATGCAAAATCTGATCGGGTGTGGTGGTGGCATTGTCATGCAGGCTGTTGCCATAAGTTGATTCTATAAGGATATAATCGGCCTGAGAAAAAACAGCCGGTGATTTTAAAATTACATCCCTGTATCTTCCAACATCTCCGCTAAAAGAAAGGCGGGTTATTTTTCCATCTTCTTTAATTTTCAAATGCACTGCAGCGCTGCCGATGATATGGCCGGTATCGGTATATTGTACATCAATATTTTCATCAATGGAAAACCATTTGTCATAATCCACGGGCACAAAATGATCCCGGGCTGCCAATGCATCCGCAGTATCATACAACGGTTTCAGGTAGGGCAATCCCTCCTGTGCCCTTCTTTTATTTTCATATTTAATTTCATTTTCCTGTATGCCTGCCGAATCTTCCAGCATCACTGCCGCTAATTCTTTGGTGGCCGGCGTACAAAATATTTTACCATTAAAACCATCGCTTACCAGTTTAGGAATTAAACCGCAATGATCAATATGTGCATGAGACAGGATCAAGGCCGTAACGTCCGTTACATCAAAACCAAAATTCCTGTTCATGGCATCGGTTTCTTTTCCCAGGCCCTGGAACATACCGCAGTCAAGTAAATATTTTTTCCCGTTCTTTAAGGTAAGAAGGTGTTTGGAACCGGTTACGGTACGGGCTGCTCCATGGAATGCTATTTTCATTATACTGTTTTTATTTTTATTAGCCCCGCAGTTAATCTTTATTCAACTTTATTGGCGTTGCACTCTTGTACTAAATCTCTTTACTTGTCATGCTGAGGGACGAAGCATCTTTTTTGTCATTCTGAGCGATAGCGAAGAATCTATTTTTGCAGGGCGAGATGCTTCGTCCCTCAGCATGACAAAAATCTGTTTTCATCAGTAATGATCCGTTACATCAGTGCCTGCCTGCCGGTACATAGGTTTTATTCTCCCGCTCCCAACCACGCCATCATCCCCATTCCGATCTCAATCGCATTTTCATCAATATTAAAAGTTGGGGTATGTACACCGCTGGTAATACCTTTAACTTTATTACCGGCTCCTATCCTGAAAAAACATCCGGGTACCCGGTGACTGTAATAAGCAAAATCTTCGGCTCCCATACGGAGTTCTGTTGTTTCAACATTTTCAGCTCCCACATATTCTTCTCCTTTTTTCCTGGCCATTGCATTTAAGGCTTCATCATTCAGTACAAAAGGATAACCCACATCAATTTTTATTTCTGCCTCCGCACCCATCGAAGATACCAGCTCAATAGTTTGTTTTTTTATCAGTTCATGTGCCATAAAACGCCACTCTTCATTCATGGCCCTGAAAGTACCCATCAGTTTTACTTCACTCGGAATTACATTGGTTGTATTCCCGCCCTGGAAAGAAGTAATGGACAAAACAGAAGGATTGAAGGGACTGTTATTCCTGCTTACAATTTGCTGAAGACTTACAATCAGGTGCGATGCAATTAAAATTGTGTCGGCAGTAAATTGCGGAGCAGCTGCATGTCCTCCTTTCCCTTTTATCGTTATATAAATTTCATCGGCACTGGCCATGATCATTCCTCCCCTGAAACTGAGCCGGCCAACCTCAACCCCGGGGTGAACGTGCAGTGCAAAAATGGATGATGGTATTGGGTTTTCCAGTACACCCTCATTAATTAATATACTGGCTCCTCCCGGATTTTTTTCTTCACCCGGCTGAAATATTAATTTCACCGTTCCCTCCCAGTCATCTTTCAGTTCATTTAAAATTTTTGAAGCGCCCAGCAAACAGGTGGTGTGTACATCATGGCCACAGGCATGCATTACGCCCATATTCTTCGACCGGTAATCAACCTCATTTTCTTCCATGATGGGCAGTGCATCCATATCGGCCCGAAGAGCCGTAATTTTTTTGCCCGGGTTTTTCCCTTTTATTAAACCGACCACACCTGTAGTGGCTTTTATTTCAAAAGGAATGCCCCATTCGGTTAATTTTTTTTGAATGAATGCAGATGTTTCAAACTCTTTGTAGCTTAATTCAGGATGAGCATGCAAATGATGACGGATATCTATAAATTCGGGTGCGTAATTTTTTGCCAGTTGTTGTATGCTTTCTTTAATCATTGAATAAAAATAATCTTAAACTACCGAAATAAAAATTTCTGGTCAGAAACTCCGGCATAACACCAGGCAACTTATTTCAATTCCCCTTCTTTGATCTTATCGGGTTTTAATTCAACCGTTTCAGGAACCACATAAATACTGCCTGTTATCACCTTTCCCTTCATGATCATATCCCGGTATCTTTCTGCATCCTTTCTATCCACAAAATCGCCGAATTTCATTTTAATAAATGGCGACTGGTAGGTCATAATAACTTTTTCTTCGGGGAAACTCTGCAAAAGATAAGCCCTTACCTTCATGGCATACTCCCTGTTATCGCTCTTTAATACAAACAATCGATACCCTTTTGTAAACCGGGTTGCCATTAAATTAAAATCGGCTTCCACTTTCGCCAGTATATCCAGGCGAGGGTCTTTATTAATGGTAACCTTTAAGGTGGTATCCCTCTCTGCATTTTGTGCAAAAGCAGCAGCAGAAACCGCTAATAAATAAAAACTGAATATAAACTTTATCATGATGCTTTATTTTACAAAAACCGTTCCATCAATTTTTTGTCTCTTTTTATTGACAACACGGCCTTTATCCAATTCTTCCCCGACATCTGTAAAAATACGAATTACCCTACATTAAGTTATAAAGCTGTGGATATTTACATTTAATCATTTGTTATATTTATCTTTAAAACGTACAACTAAAATTAAATGGCATGCAAAAAATCCCTGAATCAGAATTGATCATTAACAGCCGGGGTGCCATTTATCATTTGGATGTAAAGCCCGAAGAACTTGCTCCTACTGTTATTGTAGTTGGAGACCCTGACCGTGTTAAAAAGGTGAGCCGTCATTTTGATAAGGTGGAACACCGGTTACAGCACCGGGAATTTATAACCCACACCGGTTATATCGGCGATAAACACATATCGGTTATTTCCACCGGCATCGGCCCCGACAATATTGATATTGTTTTTAATGAACTGGATGCCCTTGCCAATATCGATTTTGAAACCAGAACAATAAAAAAAGAGTTGACCAAACTCAATATCATCCGCTTTGGCACATCGGGTTCGTTGCAAGCCGATATTGGAGTAGATAGTTTAGTGGCATCAACACATGGCCTGGGATTGGATAACCTCCTGAATTTTTACCGTTATGAAAAAAGGGCAGCAGATCGGGAAATGGTTGATGCATTTATTGCTCAAACAAATATAGATACGGCCATCACCAACCCTTATGCTTTCAGCGGAAGCGAAATGTTATTAAATAAATTCGGCAGTGATTTTCATAAAGGTATCACCGTTACCTGTCCGGGGTTTTTTGGGCCACAGGGAAGGGTTTTGCGTTTGGGACTCAGCAGTCCCGGCCTGGTTGATAAGCTCACGCATTTCAAATTTAATGATCACCGAATCACTAACTTTGAAATGGAAACATCGGCTATTTATGGACTGGGTAAACTGATGGGGCACGAATGCCTTAGCATAAATGTTATCATTGCAAACCGGGTGGTAAAAGAATTCTCAAAAGACAGCGATTCGGCTGTTGAAAAATTAATAAAAAGATCGCTGGATGCATTAACATCTTAAACTATTTTAAACAACATTCAACGATTTTCAACAAATCAAAATGATCGCAACTAAAATAATTTCTGACTTCTCCGCCCCGGTGCATGTTGACCAGGTGGGTATTGAAGAAAGAGCTTCACGGTTTACCAAACGGAGTATAAAAAATGAAACCAAGATAAATGGTTTGATGCTCGCCCTGAACATGATAGACCTTACTACGCTGGAAGGAAAAGATACCGACGGAAAAGTAAAACAGCTTTGTTATAAAGCCATTCATTTGCATGATGCTTATCCCGGTTTACCAACCGTGGCAGCTATTTGTGTTTATCCCTCCATGGTAAAGGTGGCAAAGAAAGCACTGGAAGGTTCGGGCGTAAAAGTAGCATCTGTTGCCACCGCATTTCCCAGTGGACAGGCACCACGTGATGTAAAGATCAGGGATACAAAATATGCGGTGCAAAATGGTGCCGATGAAGTGGATATGGTAATCTCCAGGGGTAAATTTTTACAGGGAGAATACAATTTTGTGTTTGATGAAATTGCAGCCATTAAAGATGCCTGTGGAACTGCCCGTTTAAAAGTGATCCTGGAAACAGGAGAACTGGTTACGTATGACAAAGTGCGAAAGGCCAGTGATATTGCCATGTATGCCGGTGCCGATTTTATTAAAACGTCCACCGGAAAAATTTCTCCGGCTGCTACCATGCCGGTAACACTGGTGATGCTGGAAGCCATCCGTGATTTTTATTACAAGACCGGAAAAAAAATTGCGATGAAACCTGCCGGTGGTATTTCAAAATCGAAACTGGCCTTGCATTATTTGGTGATGCTGAATGAAACGTTGGGCGAAGGCTGGATGACAAATGAATGGTTCAGGTTTGGTGCAAGCAGCCTGGCCAATGATATACTGATGCAGTTGATGAAACAGAAGACAGGCGTTTATCAATCAGCGAATTATTTTTCGATTGATTAGGCCCCCTCTATCTCCCCCGAAGGGGGAGGAAATGGAGGAGATAAGAGCGAAGAATGACTTGGAGAAAATTGTTGAGCAAAATTCAGATGCACAAAATGCTTAATTACTACAGTTAAATTATAAAACTAAGGCTTGGCCTCCCTCTCTTTCGGAGAGGGACCGAGGGTGAGGCCGAAAAACATTATGGCAACAAAAAAAAACAATACCATCAAACTAAAATTCGATAGTGCAAGAAATTTGGCACCTGCACCTGAAAGTAAAAGTGCTGCTAAAATAGATCCACAATATGATCTGTTCATAAATGGTAAGTTTGAAAAGCCGGTTAGTAAAAAACCCGCCCGAACGATTAACGGCGTTCAGTCGGGCGGGTATTTTGCGACCATTAACCCGGCTACAGAAGAAAAATTATCCATGATCGCTGAGGCAAATGCAGCCGATGTAAATAAAGCGGTAACCGCTGCAAGAAATGCGTATGAAAAGGTTTGGAAAAAAATGCCTCCAAAAGAACGTTCAAAATACATTTACCGCATTGCTAGGATGATTCAGGAGAGAGCCAGGGAGTTTGCCATAATCGAAACACTGGACGGCGGCAAACCAATACGTGAGAGCCGTGATTTTGATGTACCCACTGCGGCTAACCATTTCTTTTATTATGCAGGCTGGGCCGATAAGCTGGAGTATGCATTTCCAAACCGCAGAACAGAATCATTGGGCGTGGCCGGACAAATAATCCCCTGGAATTTTCCTTTATTGATGGCTGCCTGGAAAATTGCACCGGCACTGGCTTGTGGAAATACGGTTGTCTTAAAACCAGCAGAAAATACTTCGCTAACAGCATTAAAGCTTGCAGAAATTATACAGGAAACTGATCTTCCTCCCGGTGTTGTAAATATTATTACCGGTGCCGGAGCAACAGGCGCAGCTATCGTAAATCATGCCGACATCAATAAAATTGCTTTCACCGGAAGTACCGATGTTGGAAAAATTATTCAACGTGCTATTGCAGGTACAAACAAAAAAGCAACATTGGAACTGGGTGGTAAAGCCGCTAATATAATTTTTGATGATGCACCGCTTGACCAGGCGGTGGAAGGGGTGATCAACGGCATCTTTTTTAACCAGGGACATGTGTGTTGTGCAGGTTCAAGATTGTATGTGCAGGAATCAGTTTTTAAGGAAGTGGTCCGTAAATTAAAAGACAGGTTGGAAACGTTGATCGTTGGTGACCCGATGGATAAGAATACCGATATTGGCGCCATCAATTCAAAAGCACAATTAGACATCATTAATAAATACATTAAGATAGGCCAGCAGGAAGGTGCAGAAATGTACCAGAGTTCATGTGTCATACCTAAAAAAGGATTTTATTGCAGGCCAACCATCTTCACCAATGTGGCTCAAAGTAACCGCATTGCACAGGAAGAAATTTTTGGGCCGGTACTTGCTATACAAAGTTTCAGAACAGACGATGAAGTGATTGAAAAGGCAAACAACACGCCTTATGGTCTCTCTGCAGGTGTATGGACAGACAAGGGTTCCAAGATTTTTAATCTTACAACAAAATTAAGAGCCGGCGTTATCTGGGCAAATACATTTAATAAGTTTGATCCCACTTCTCCTTTCGGTGGTTATAAAGAAAGCGGTTATGGAAGAGAAGGTGGATTGCATGGGTTAAGTGCATACGTAAACATCAGCCCCCTCTAACTCCCCCCAAAGGGGAGGACTTGGAGGAGATCTATGCGGAGATCAAAGTGAAGGAGGATACAGAAATGAAAGAAGTTAAAAAATAAAAACTGCCAACTTCGAGTTCCCTCTCCTTGGGAGAGGGGTTGGGGTGAGGCTAAAAAAAATAATTATGGAGAAGACATTAGAAAAACGACTTGAAGTTTTAAAAACTTATAAAATATATATCGGCGGACAATTTCCCCGAACCGAATCAGGCAGGTATTATGTTGCTACAAACAGTAAGAATGAAAACCTTGCAAATGTTTGTTTGGGATCAAGAAAAGATTTTCGTGATGCAGTTGTTGCAGCAAGAAATGCTTTTGGTGGATGGAGCGGAAGAGCAGCTTTTAACCGTGGCCAAATTTTATACCGCATTGCAGAAATGTTGGAAGGAAGAAAAGCACAGTTTGTGGATGAACTAATGAAACAGGATGCAAACAAAGTGCAGGCAGAAAAAGAAGTGAACCTTTGTATTGACCGTTTAATTTATTACAGCGGCTGGTGCGATAAATTTCAGCAACTCTTCAGTTCTATAAATCCTGTGGCTTCATCACATTTCAATTTTTCTGTTCCGGAACCAACAGGGGTTGTTGCAGCCATTGCTCCGCAAAATGACCTGCCTTCCGACAGGCAAAGTTCATTGTTAGGATTGGTTTCTGTAATTGCACCCATCATCGCCGGTGGAAATACATGTATCATTCTTGCCTCCAATACAAAACCACTTTGTGCCGTAACTTTTGCTGAAGTGCTTAACAGCTCCGACTTACCGGGTGGCGTGGTAAATATTCTCACCGGTAAAGTGGCGGAGCTTGTGCCTTATTTTGCCGACCATATGGATGTGAATGCAACTGTTTTTTGCGAAGCAGATGCTGCCACACAAAAAATGATCAAAGAAAAATCGGCGCTGAATGTAAAACGGGTTGTGCTATACGATAAAGTGAAATGGGCAACTGAAAGTGGGCAATCACCTTATTTTATTATGGACCTGCAGGAAATAAAAACCACCTGGCACCCGATTGAAAATATTGGCGG
This sequence comes from Chitinophagaceae bacterium, assembly GCA_031414035.1. GTDB lineage: Bacteria > Bacteroidota > Bacteroidia > Chitinophagales > Chitinophagaceae > Ferruginibacter. The sequence continues at coordinate 25,476 of JANOGE010000172.1, forward strand.
AGCGAAGTCGGGGTATTAATTACTTCTGAAATTCTTCACTGAATGAAATTAACAAAACTATTTTCTGAGTTCTTCAACAGTGAAAAAGCAGGAGGTTTAATTTTAGTTATTGTAACAGTACTTTCTCTTGCGTTGGCCAACTCTCCCTGGCAAACAACTTATATTAATTTTTGGCATTTAGAATTTTCCGGGCACAGCATTGTTCATTGGATCAATGACGGCCTGATGGCGATTTTTTTCCTGCTCATTGGCCTGGAGCTGGAAAGAGAAATATATCATGGTGAATTATCAAATATAAAAAATGCAGCATTACCGATCTTTGGCGCTTTAGGCGGAATGGTTGTTCCGGCCGGAATATTTTTATTGCTCAACTTCGGAGCAAACACCCAGGCAGGTGCCGGAATCCCAATGGCTACAGATATTGCTTTTGCCATTGGCATTTTATCTTTGCTGGGTAACCGTGTTCCTGCTTCACTTAAAATATTTTTGACTGCACTGGCAGTAATTGACGACCTGGGGGCAATTATCATCATTGCCATTTTCTACACCACTTCGTTAGCGCTTACAAACCTGTTCATTGCGCTGGGCATATTTGGAGGCCTGCTGATACTGAACCGGCTAAAGGTCCATAACTTAATTCCCTACATAATTGGAGGCATTGCCATGTGGTATTTTATGCTGCATTCAGGTGTTCATGCAACCATCACAGGTGTATTGCTGGCTTTTACAATTCCTTTCGGTGATGGAGGAGAAAGATCACCTTCTTATATACTTCAGTACTTTTTACATAAACCCGTCGCATTTTTTATTTTGCCATTATTTGCAGTAGCCAATACCTGCATTGCGCTGGGTGATAATTGGCAAACTGGTTTAGGGCAGGCAAATAGTTTGGGAATTATGGCCGGACTTGTAATTGGAAAACCATTAGGCATTTTTCTCTTTTCATTTATTGGCGTCGGTTTAGGGCTTTGTGTATTATCAACGGATTTGAAATGGAAAAATATAATTGGTGCCGGTATTTTAGGAGGTATAGGTTTTACCATGTCCATCTTCATTACATTGCTTGCATTTGACAATGCAGAAATAATAACCAATTCAAAGATTGCCATTCTTATTGCTTCACTTATTGCTGGGGTAACAGGTTTTGTATTGCTCAAACTGACGCTTAAAAAACCTGTGGCAGATGCTAATTAATTAACTTTTCTAAAGTTTAAAACTTTAGAAAAGTAACCGAAATTAAAAACCGTCCCGCCTAAGGCGGGACGGTTTTCAATCTTACTAAAAATATTTTTACACCTCCTTACCATGGCAGTGCTTATACTTCTTGCCGCTACCACAGGGACAAAGATCATTTCTTCCCGGCGCTTTTTCAACACGTATCGGCTCCTGTTTTACCGGGCCTGACGGATCGATATATTCGTTTTCAGCACTCATATGTTCGGGGCCACCGGCGGCTGCAAACTCTTCCTTGCGTTGGCGCATCTTACTCATATCCGTTTTGCGTTCACGTCCCTCCCGTATCTGGCCGGCATTGGTTTGTTCCATCGGTATCTGTGCATGGCTCAAAAAGCTTACAATATCTTTATTCACCTGGTCATCCATTTGTTTAAAAGCGCCAAAGGCTTCTATCTTATAAATGACCAACGGATCTTTTTGTTCGTAGCCGGCCGTTTGCACACTGTGCCGCAGATCATCCATTGCCCGTAAATGTTCTTTCCAGGCATCATCAATTAAAGCCAGTGTAATGTTACGTTCCAGTGCATCATTTAATTCCCTTCCTTCAGAAGCTAAATACTTATCAAGATTGGCCAATGCCTGTATCTGTTTTTTACCATCGGTAAACGGCACCGCCACATTTTCGATCTGGTTACCCTGTTCTTTGCGGATGTTTTTTATAATGGGCAACGTTTGCTGCACCATGGCATCCGTTTTTTTACGGTATTGTAACACCGCTTCGTCATACAACCGCTCAGACAAACTATTGATATCTTCTTTATCCAGTTCCTCTGCAGTAATGGAAGTATCAATTCCAAAATTCACAATGGCTGCCAGTTTAAACCCGTCATGATCATTTCCTTCCTTAAAAGAATTAATTAACCCATTGGCCACCGAATAAAATGCATTATCCAGGTCAAGTGCCAGCCTTTCGCCAAACAAAGCATGGTTACGTTTTTTATAAACCACGTTACGTTGCTTATTCATCACATCATCATACTCCAGCAAACGTTTACGGATACCAAAATTATTTTCTTCCACTTTCTTTTGTGCCCTTTCAATTGATTTGGTGATCATGCTGTGCTGTATCACTTCACCTTCTTTATAACCCATCCTGTCCATCAGCCCGGCAATACGTTCACTGCCAAACATACGCATCAGATCATCTTCCAGTGAAACAAAAAAACTGGAGCTTCCCGGATCACCCTGCCTGCCGGCACGGCCACGTAACTGCCTGTCCACCCGTCGGCTTTCATGCCGCTCTGTACCAATGATGGCTAATCCACCTGCTTCTTTTACGCCGGGGCCAAGTTTAATATCCGTACCACGGCCGGCCATGTTGGTAGCAATGGTAACAGCGCCTGCCAGTCCGGCTTCGGCCACTACCTGCGCTTCTTTGCTATGCTGTTTTGCATTTAAAACATTATGCGGAATATTTTTTTGTTTCAGCATCCTCGCCAGTAATTCACTCACCTCAACAGAAGTAGTACCTACCAGGGAAGGCCTTCCAATGCTGCGCAATTTTTCCACTTCATCAATTACGGCTTTATATTTTTCTCTTTTGGTTTTGTACACATAATCCTGTTCATCTTTACGGATCATTTTTACATTGGTAGGAATAGAGACCACATCCAGTTTATAAATGCTCCAGAACTCAGCGGCTTCGGTTTCGGCAGTACCGGTCATACCTGCCAGTTTATGATACATCCTGAAATAATTCTGCAGGGTAACGGTTGCATAGGTTTGTGTGGATGCTTCGATCTTTACATTTTCCTTTGCTTCAATGGCCTGGTGCAAACCATCAGAATATCTACGGCCATCAAGGATACGGCCTGTTTGTTCATCCACAATTTTTACCGCTTCTTCCATTACTACATACTCCACATCCTTATCAAATAAAGTGTAGGCCTTTAATAATTGCTGTACGGTGTGTATACGGTCTGCCTTTAAAGAATATTCATTCAAAAGCGTTTCTTTACTGTGTAATTTTTCGTTGGCATCCAGGTTACTTTTTTCAATATCGGCCAGCTTGGTTGCAATATCGGGGATAATAAAAAATTCAGGGTCCTCCCCGCTTTTGGTAATTAACTGGATGCCCTGGTCGGTGAGGTCAACCTGGTTATTTTTTTCATCAATATTAAAAAATAATTCAGCATCAACTTTTGGCATTTCTTTTTGCTGATCAGCCAGGTAATAATTTTCACTCTTCTGCATTTTCACCCTGTTGCCCGGCTCACTTAAATATTTTATTAAAGCACTGTTCTTTGGTAAACCCCGGTGCGCCCTGAACAATGCCAGTCCGCCATCTTTTGGATCATCATTTCCTTCCGCTATTTTTTTCTTTGCTTCAATTAAAAACTGGTTTACTGCTTTTTTCTGTGCCTCCACTAATTTTTCGATCCTTGGTTTAAGGTCGAAAAATTGTTGTGTGTTATCGCTGTGGCCAACCGGGCCACTGATGATCAAAGGTGTACGGGCATCATCAATTAAAACACTGTCCACCTCATCCACCATGGCAAAATGATGCTTACGCTGTACCATTTCCTGTGGGGTATGCACCATATTATCCCTCAGGTAATCAAAACCAAATTCGTTATTGGTACCATAAATAATATCGGCATTATAAGCATGCCGGCGGGCATCGCTGTTGGGTTCATGCTTATCAATACAATCTACCCGTAATCCTAAAAATTCAAAGATGGGACCATTCCATTCTCCATCTCTGCGGGCCAGGTAATCATTCACGGTAACAATATGTACCCCCTCACCTGCCAATGCATTTAAGTAAGCAGGTAAAGTACTCACTAAGGTTTTACCTTCGCCCGTTGCCATTTCGGCGATCTTACCCGAATGTAAAACGGCGCCCCCGATCAGCTGTACATCATAATGCACCATGTTCCAGGTTACGGTGCTTCCACCGGCCGTCCAGGTATTTTTATAAATGGCTTTATCGCCTTCGATGATGATATTATCTTTTTTTACAGACAGGGTCCTGTCGAGTTCAGTAGCGGTACTTTCTAAAGTGGTATTTTCCTTAAAGCGCCGGCTGGTTTCTTTTACTACTGCAAAGGCCTCTGGTAACAGTTCCTGCAACACCACTTCCAGCTCCTTATCCTTATCTTTTTTTAATTCATCTATCTCTTTATAATAATTATCCCTGCCATTGATATCTTCAATGGGCAGGTCTTCGGCAGCTTTCTTCTTATCCGAAATATTCTGTTCAATTACGGCAAGATGTGCAGTAATGCGTTGTTTAAATTCTGCGGTTTTATTCCGCAATTCATCATTACTCAGGGATTGGTATAAATCAAAAAACTGGTTTACTTTTTCAACCAGGGGTTTAATTTTTTTAACGTCTTTTTCGCTCTTATTACCGCCAAAAAGTTTCGAAATAGTGCCGATCATAAATTCAGTATTGTTGGGTATTGTATAATTACGTAATTATAATGATTATTGCTTGTCAAAATTAGTGCTTAAAACAATGCAGAGCCAAAATGGCAGGATGACAAAGGTAAGAATTGTTTAGGGTTTGCAGATTGCAGACAAATAGCCGCTATAAAAAACAGCCAGGTTTTACTGGCAGGGCCTTTCGCCATTTTCTTTCAGTATTTTGGTTATACCGGTGACCGGGGTTTTATTTTATTAAACAGTAATTTATCAACGGCTATCCAAATTAGGAATAAAGCAGTGAATAGTAATATCGTTAACCAGGGTTTATTAAAGTTATTGTAGATGATTTTTATATCTCCCAGGAGGAATAGCGGTAACCCGGCAAATGCCACTGATGTACCCAGGCTTAATGCAGTTGCCGTAGCAGGATATTGCGGCAAACTGTTACTCATCAATAATAAAGTTATAGGAACACTGCTTTGCAGGCAGGCTATGCCAAAGGCAAGTGCATAAATATTTTCTTTACCCAGTTGCAACAGCAGCAATGCAAGCGGTAAACTGATATATACAAATCTTTTCCAGCCTATTTTATCTGCAATAAGCCCTCCAAGCACCTTGCCTGTAAAAGCACTGATGCCGATAATGACCATGCCATTTGGATATTGATAGGCTACATGGTTAACAATATCAAAAATAAAAGAGCGAAAACACATGATCAGGAGTATACCAAGCATCAGCCAGTCATGAATATCCAGCTGGCTTTGCTTTTTTTGCGGAGGCCTGTAGACAGGTAATTTGTTACGGAGAATAAAAAAACTGATGCTGACAACACCTGCAAGTACGAACCACAGACCATTAGCAGGAAATCTTCCGAATACACCTCCCAGTGTAAGGCCTAAAATACCCGGGGCTGTAAACAAGGCAAGTGGCGCCGATTTATTATTATTTAACTGCAAACAAATAGCCCCTCCGGTTACATGTATAAATGCTGAGGCGATACCAGCAATTATGATGGCTGCATATCCATGAACAAAATAAACGAGGATAGCGAGGATCAAAAATGTAATGGAGACCAGCGCAAATGGTTTTACCTGCTTTTTATGATCAACCCAAAAGCCAACAGGTAATTGACCGCCAAAACCAATAATGCTGTAGATAACAAGCAGCATAAAACTTTCGGTATAAGCATGCGTTAAAGTGTAATTGGCCAGCATAAAGCCGGCTGTAAGATCATTAAGGCCGTGAAGCAGGCCCCATAACAGGGGCTGATTGTGGGTAAAAGCAGATCGCTTATGATTAAAGCCTGTCATAAAAATTTATTTAGGATTAAACCCAATCCGTAACTTAATATATTAGCAAGGAATGCGAGTGCTATTGCCTTTTTCCATTTACCGTTCAGCATGATGTAATAGCCGATACTTTCGGTAACCGCCACAGCCAATTCTAAAATACCGATGTGAATATCGGTGTAAAATAAAAACAGGTGCAGCAGCGGCCAGGTAAAAAGATTCAACAAAAACCCTATCAGTAGTGCATATCTACGTTCTTCTCTGAAGAAAACAGGCACAAGCGGAAGTTCTATGAGTAAAGTGAGAAAAAAATAGAGCCATTGTTCCATTACTTATTTTTCCGTTTTCGCCTTTGAAAAAACCAGATCAGCAATATCAATGCGGCAATCGGCAAAATAATAAATAAAAACCCAATGGCCAGCACCGGACCCAGGCTTAAGCCATCAAGTAAGATCAAAAGTGAGATCATTGTTTTTTATTGTTCTTTTTACGCCATATAAAGACCGCTGTAATGGCGGCTGTAGCGATCATGGCGGTCACAACCAATATGATGATATTCCTGCCGCTAAGGATCTCATTGCTCGCACTCACATCCATTAGAATAATTTCCATAAAATTAGTTTCGGTGAATATAATAAAGGCTTACGGGATTCACAATAACTTTGCAATTTATTTGTAATAAGGGTATAAGTAAAAACAAGGCTTTAAACAATCTCTTGCAACGATTGTTACTTATTTTTAAAAACACAAATATGCAAAAGATAATACTGTTGATATGCCTGGTTGCAGGTTCGTTACCATCATTTTCTCAAAAAATGGATTTAACTAATTTTGAAAAGGAACGGATTAAATACAGCAAAAATGCCATGATTGGGCTGGCCGGCTGGTCGGTTGCGAATATTGTTGGCAGCGGTATAGCCACCAATACCCATAATAAAGAAATGCGTTATTTCCACCAGATGAATGTGATGTGGGGAAGTATTAACCTGGTCATAGCAGGATTGGGTTACAGGGGCGCTGCAAGAGAAAAAATTGATAATCCATCACTGGAAACGGTTCTCAAACATCAACGTAAAATTGAAAAGACCTACCTTATTAATGCAGGGCTGGATGTTGTTTATATTGGCGCCGGTTTGCTGATGAACAAAACCAGTGACAATCAAAAAAATCCTGAAAAATTTAAGGGATACGGTAATTCCATCATGATACAGGGTGGGTTTTTATTGTTGTACGATGCGGTTATGTATGCTATACATCGCAGGCATGGCAAGCAATTAAAAGGAATGGGTGATAAATTGACGTTGAATGTGGGGCCTGGTGCAGCTTCGTTGACGTACCATTTTTAATTCTGCTTAGTTAACTGTTAAGAAATCCCCAAACCCTTACCATTCATCAAATTAAATTCTAACTTCTAAAATTCAAAGTCTATTTTTACACGAACATATTCGTATATCAATGCTATTTTATTATGAGGAAAATTTTTATAACTGTTATTGTTTTTTTTGCAGGTTCAGCATCAAAGGCTCAGGTAAAGGGTACCCTTATAGATTCTGCAGCAAAAAAGCCCATTGAAAATGCAGTAATCGGTTTGGTGGTAAAATCAAACCCAACAGATTCCAGTTATACATTTACGGATACCAAAGGCCAGTTCAGGTTTGAGACGGTACCTTCTTCTAATTTTTCGATCATCATCCGCCATCTTGGGTATTGGCCTGTTGCCAAATTTGTTCCGGTAAATAAAGCCGAAAAAACTATTGATGTGGGTAGTTTTGTTATGGCTCAGGATGCCAAACTGCTGAGTGAAGTGGTGGTGGAAGTGGCCGCCATTGTAGTTAAAGAAGATACCATTGAATATAATGCCTCATCATTCAAAGTACAAGAAGGTGCTGTAGTGGAAGACCTGTTAAAAAAACTACCGGGAGTGCAGGTGGATAAAGATGGCAATGTAACCGCACAGGGCAAAGCCGTTAGCCGTGTAAAAGTAAACGGCAAGGATTTTTTTGGCGGCGATGTTAAAACGGCTACCAAAGAATTACCTGCAAATATTGTAGACAAGATCCAGATCATTGATGATTATGGTGACCAGGCAACCGTTTCGGGAATAAAAGATGGCGACCCGGATAAAGTACTCAACATTCAGATTAAAAAAGATAAGAACAAAGGTTTTTTTGGAAGAGCAACGGCAGGCTATGGAACACAGGAGCGTTACCAGGCTTCCTTTAACGGTAATTACTTTAACAATAACCGGCAAATCTCTGTTATAGCCAACAGTAATAATACAAACACTTCTCTCTTCAACTTTGGCGGCGGCGGAAACCGCGGCGCTACCAGCATGATGCGTTCGGGTATGAGCGCCATGAGTGATATGGGTGGAATGGGCGGAATGAACAATATGATGCAGGGAGGCAATAATTCCGCTTTCAGCGGTGGAAGTAACAGCGGTATATCATCCACCAATTCATTTGGTTTTAATTACCGCGACCAGTGGAGTAAAAGAATCAGTGTATATGGCAGTTATTCTTACAATCATAAAAATACCAGCCAGGAGCAGAATACCGCTTCCCAAAATTTTTATGAATCAAACAGTTTCATCAATAACCAGGAACTTAACTCATTAACAAAAGGTAATTCGCATCGCTTTACGTTTAATTTTGAATACCAGATTGACTCTTTCAATTATTTAAAAGTAAGTCCGAGTATTAATTACAGCGGCAGCGATGCCAACAGTTTATCCGGTTTTGACTTCACCAGGTCCGATGGTTTTAAAACCAATGACGGAAGCAATAAAAATCTGACCAATTCAAAGGCGCCCAATGTAGCAGCTACCATTTTATACAATCACAAATTCAGAAAACGTGGCCGGAATTTTTCCGGCAGTATAAATTTAGGCACATCTGAAAATAATTCAGATCAGGATATAACCAACTTAAGTTACCTCTATACTCCACCATTTCCGGGGCCCAGAAATACATTCCAATATATTGACCAGGAAAATAACAACCATAATTACGGGATACGATTTACCTATTCGGAGCCGGTAAACAAATACCGAAGCATTGATTTCAGTTATTCGCACAATTTAAATTATGCAAGGAATGACCGAAAAACCTTTAATGTGGATTCTGTCACCCAGGCTAAAACACTGAATACCATTTTAAGTAATGATTATGAAAATGATTTTTACAATAACCGTATGGGCGTGTCTCTGCGTACCACTAAAAAGAAATATAATTATACTTTAGGCATCAGTGTTCAGCCCGTCAATTTACAGGGGAATTCAATAACCAGGGACAGTGCGTACACGACCATTAAGCGGGTCAATGTTTTTCCGATAGCCCGGCTGGTCTATAATTTCAACCGTACTAAAACACTGAATGCCAGTTATAATGGGAATGCCACCCAGCCAACTTTCAGCCAGTTGCAGCCTGTACAGGATTTCAGTAACCAGCAAAGTGTTGTGTCAGGTAATCCAAACCTGAAACCATCTATTAATCACAATCTAAATTTGTCCTACAACAATTTTAATTTCATTAGCGGTAAAGTGATTTTTACCAATCTTACTTTTAGTACCATTAAGAATCAGATTGTAAACAATACCATAAATTTAGGAGCAGGCCGCCAGTTAAGTATCCCTCAAAATGTAAATGGTTTTTATAATGTAGTGGGTTTTTACGCTTTTTCTAAACCTTATAAAAACAGGAAATATGTGCTTACACTAAACGGAACTGCAAACTTCAACCACAATATTAATCTGATAGACAGCATCAGGAATATAGGAAAAAACTGGATAATTAGCCAGGGCTTTACATTTGAATATAATTATAAAGAGATACTGGAACTGGGTACCGGCATCAGCTATAGTTTAAATGACGTGAAGTATAAAAATCCGGATGGAATTCAAAAAACAACTTTACAAAATTCTTCAAGCAAAGCATGGACATTTAGTAGTAATATCAATTTTAATATTACCAAAACGCTGGTATTAAAATATGATTTTGATTATACTATCAATACCGGCCTGGCCAGCAGCGTAAGCGGCAACCTGGCCATCATGAATGCTTCATTGGAAAAGCAACTCTTTAAAAAGAAAAACGGGATCATTAAACTGGCAGTCTACGATCTGTTCAAACAAAACTCTAATATCAGCCGGAATGTAACTGCCAATTCTATTATAGATACCCGGACAAACCGGCTCACCCGGTATTTTATGGCCACCTTCACATATCGCCTGCAACAGTTTGCGGGACAAACCATACAGGGCCAGGGAAACGATTTGAGAAGAATGGGACCACCTAATATTAAGTTTTAGGGTATAAATCGGGAATAAAATTTATTAATGAAGGGGTAAATAAACCCCTTTTTTTATTACCTTCGCCCCCCGAAAAGCGTTCCCGGATATATGGGGACTGATACGTTAAATTAACCAGGAAATTACTATGAGTGGTGCATTAAAAGAGGTTCGTAACCGTATAAAGAGTGTTCAAAGTACGCAACAGATCACCAAAGCCATGAAAATGGTAAGTGCTGCAAAACTGCGCCGTGCACAGGATGCCATTACACAAATGCGGCCATATGCAAAAAAATTGCAGGAAATGCTGGGTAATATTGTAAGTAACAGTGAAGGGGATGTAAACATATCCCTGGCTACCCAAAGGCCCGTTGAAAATGTTATGATCATAGTTGTTACCAGCGACAGGGGGTTATGCGGCGGATACAACAGCAATCTTATTAAATTAGCCAAACAGGTTATACAGGATAAATATGCATCCCAGTTAGCCAAAGGCCATGTACAGATATTACCCATTGGAAAAAAGGGATACGAGTATTTTACAAAGAATGGTTTTAAAGTTGTAAATAAATACTGGGATATTTTCACAGGTTTAAGTTTCAACAAAGTACAAACCGCCGCAAAGTACGCTATGGAGGCTTTTATCAATAAAGAAATTGATGCCGTTGAATTGATATACAGTGAATTTAAAAATGCAGCAACTCAACGTTTTGTTGCCGAAACCTTTTTACCCATAGGTAAAGTGGATAAAGCAGAAGGACAAAAAAATGCTGACTTTATTTTTGAACCGGGTAAAGATGTTTTAATTGCAGAACTGATGCCAAAAATTTTAAATACCCAATTATTTAAGGCTACGTTGGATGCCAATGCGAGTGAGCACGGTGCCCGGATGACAGCGATGGATAAGGCCAGTGATAATGCCAATGAATTATTAAAATCATTAAAGATCAGTTATAACCGTGCAAGACAGGCAGCTATTACCACCGAGTTAACGGAGATTGTTAGTGGCGCTGCCGCATTGCAGGGATAAAATCGTTGTTCGTTGAACGTTGGTCGTTCTTACGGTCAACGAACAACGTTCAACGCTCAACCTAAATAACATGGAACTTTCAGAAATAATTCCGCACATTGAAGCTTTAATATTTGCCAGCGATAAACCGCTGAGTAATGTTGAATTGCTGGAGCTGGTAAACAGCGCCCTGGCCTTTATCGAAGACAGGGCCACGCGGGAACAGGTGGATGCAGCCATTGAAGGCGTAGGTGAAAAATATAATTCAGAATTTTATGCTTTTGAATTAAAACAGATCGGTGGTGGCTGGCAGTTTCTTACTAAAAAAGAATATCATAAAACAGTGGCCCAGCTGAATGGTGATAAATTTTTAAAACGCCTTTCCACTGCTTCGCTGGAAACACTTGCTATCATTGCTTATAAACAACCCATTACCAAAAGCGAGATAGAATCGATACGTGGTGTGAACTGTGATTATGCCGTTCAGAAATTACTTGAAAAAGACCTCGTGATCATTTCCGGCAGAAATGAAGATGCTGTTGGCAAACCGCTCATTTATGCCACATCAAAATCTTTTATGGATTATTTTGGAATCAACAGTGCCGAAGATCTTCCTAAAATATCTGAAGTGTTGATGGAAGAGTTGGTACAGGCAACCAATATGCATGTCCTTGCAGAAAACAATAATGAAGAAGAAACAGGAATAACCGGTGAACCGGAAAAAGTATTAGCCGTAACAGAAGCAGGTGAAATTGTAGAAGAGGTTTTTGGCACAAATAATGCAGATGATATAAGCGAAGCATAATCCTGGCTTATTCTAAGTTTTTGACAGAGGCATGAATCATTTCATGCCTTTTTCTTTCAAAAGAAATTAACTCTACTGTATGATCAAGCATTCTTGTTTTTTGTCGCCGGGTAAAACCTTTATATCTTTTTTACTTATCCTTGTTTTTATTTCATGTTCTTCCACTAAAAATAATTCCACCTTGACCATTAAAAACGCTCCGCTGGATGGCTGGGATTCTTTTGATAAACAGGGCCACCGTGGCTGCCGTGGCCTGATGCCGGAGAATACCATTCCTGCGATGCTTAAGGCACTGGACCTTGGCGTAACCACACTTGAAATGGATATCAGCATCAGTAAAGACAAAAAAGTTTTCCTTTCGCATGAACCCTTCTTTAATCATGAAATAACGACCAAGCCGGATGGGAGTTTTATAGAAGAAAAAGATGAGAAAGACTATAACATGTATAAAATGAATTATCCGGACATCATAAAGTACGATGCAGGCAAGAAGCCCCATCCCCGCTTTCCTGAACAGGAGAAAATAATAGCCGTAAAGCCTCTGTTGGCAGATGTAATTGATGCGGTGAAGGCGGATATGATGACCAGGAAAAGGCCCTTTCCCTATTATAATATTGAGACCAAGAGCCTGCCTGCATCAGATAATATTTACCATCCTGCACCGGCAGAGTTTGTAGAACTGCTGATGAAAGTGATCAAAGAAAAAGATATACAAGACCATGTTATTATCCAGTCCTTTGATCCCAGGACCTTACAATACCTGCACAAGCATTATCCCCATATGAAAACGGCATTGCTGATCGAAGCAGATAACAGGAACAGTTTCCGTAAACAAATTAAAGACCTGGGTTTTACACCCACTATCTACAGCCCGGATTTTTTACTGGTAACCGATGTGCTGATCAAAAACTGCCATGACAGGAATATAAAAATAATTCCCTGGACCGTGAATGATAAAAAGAAGATAGAAGAACTAAAAAAGATGGGCGTGGATGGGATCATTTCTGATTTCCCGAACCTGTTCAATTAAAACCTATAAGGTTTTTCATGGTCTTCAAAAAAATATACTGTTTGCTGAAACCTTATAGGTTTATCCATGCAGCCAATCCTTTGCATTTTTAAATAATAACTTTTCTTTCAGCTCGCCTGTAAAATTCATGGTCTCAATTAATTTCCCGGGCTGATGCTCTCCCAATGGAAATGGATAATCACTTCCCAAACAGATTTTGTCTTCTCCCATTACATCAATGATATAACGCATGGCTTTGTCATCATGCACCAGACTGTCAATCCAGAATTTTCCAATATAATCCCTGGGATTTACCGGATTATCAACCGCCACCAGGTCGGGCCGAACATTAAACCCGTGTTCAATTCTGCCAATGGTGATAGGGAATGAGCCTCCACCATGTGCAAATGCAACCCGTAATTTTGGAAATTTATTAAACACACCTCCAAATATCATGGAACAAATGGCACGGGAAGTTTCCCCCGGCATACCCACCAGCCAGGGCAGCCAGTATTTCTGCATCTGTTCCTCCCCCATCATCTCCCATGGATGAATAAATAAGGCACAGCCCAGCTTTTCAGCCACTTCATAAAAAGGAAAAAACTGTTCATCACTTAAATTAATGCCGTTGATGTTGCTGCCGATCTCCAAACCCGGCATCTTCAGTTCTTTTAAACAACGCTCCATCTCGCCTATGGCGAGATCAATATCCTGTAATGGAACGGTACCGATACCAATAAAACGTTTAGGATTATTATTAACTGTTTCAGCAATATGGTCATTAAAAAAGCGGGAGGTCTCCAAACCGTCCTTTGCGTTTGCCCAATAATTAAATAAGACCGGGATAGTGGAAAGTACCTGCATGGTAACATCCGTTTCATCCATTTCCTTCAACCTTATGCCTGTATCAAAACAATTGTCTTCCACTTCACGAAAGAGTTTATCCCCCTTCATCATGCAGGCTTTGCAATTCCGGTGCTCAAGATGTATGAATTCTCCATAGCCAAATTTTTTTACCCAGTTGGGCATAGTAGAAGGCATAATATGGGTGTGAATGTCTATTTTCATTGAAGAATCCTTTCCTGTTTTTCGTTGTATGTTTCTCGTTTTTCGTTTTTGGTTCTTTTAGTTTTTCCGGTACTTGAAAGATAGGCTTTGATCTGCATTAGAAAAATCAGAAACCCTTTCCAACGAGCAACAAGAAACGGGTAACGGCCCTAAACAAGAAACCAGAAACGGTGTATTATCCTTTCTTTACCGGAGGTGCCATTACACTACCGCATTTACTGCAGGTACGTTTTTGCTCATCTGCATAAAAGCCTTCCATAACGGGAGGAAGCTGCGTTACAATATCGGTGATCACTTTATACTCTTCATATATTTTATTACCGCAATTTTCACAGTACCATAAAAATCCATCTTCTTCTGTTTCCCTTATTTTTTCAATCACCAGTCCAACAGTGCCAGGGCCCCTTTGAGGTGAATGAGGTGTTTTTGGTGGCAATAAAAATATATCGCCTTCATTGATGGGTATATCCCTTGCCACACCCTCATCTATAATTTTCAAAACTATATTTCCTTCCACCTGGTAATATAATTCTTCCGTTTCATTAAAATGATAGTCTTTACGGGAATTGGGGCCGCCCACAACCATCACTATAAAATTTTCTGCATCTTTATAAATACATTGATTGCCTACAGGAGGTTTTAGTAAACCCCGGTTATCATCAATCCATTTTTTCAGATTAAAAGGTGCTGTTACTGCCATAAATTAAATTTTAGAATGGTTAAATTACAGCAATTTTCCGGTAATGGGAATTACGAATTTGAATTTTATTTTCAACTACCTTTAAGTATGCAATTAACCGTTCCATATCACCTGGAAAATTTTATCGGGGGAAATTTTATCGGTCCGCTCAGCGGTAATTTTATTGATAACATTAATCCTGCAACGGGAGCCATATACGGGCAAATACCTGACAGCAACTCAAAAGATATTGACATCGCCGTTAAAGCGGCGAAAAAAGCATTTCCAGCCTGGAGTATTTTACCTGTTGAAAAAAGATTTTTAATTTTAAATAAGATCGCGGAACTTATTGATGAAAATGCTGATGAGCTGGCATTGGCAGAAACCAATGATAATGGCAAACCCTTGTGGTTAAGTAAAGGGGTTGATATCCCCAGAGCCTCTTCTAACTTTAGGTTTTTTGCTACAGGTATCATGCATTTTGCCAATGAAAGTCACCAGATGGAAGACAAAGGGGTGAATTATACACTGCGCCAGCCTATTGGTATTGTTGGCTGCATTTCGCCATGGAATTTGCCGCTATATTTATTTACCTGGAAGATTGTACCTGCACTGGCAGCCGGCAATTGTGTAATAGCAAAACCTTCAGAAGTAACCCCGGTTACCGCTTTTCTTTTAGGAAAAATATGTAAAGAAGCCGGCTTACCTGATGGTGTTTTAAATATTGTACATGGCGTGGGCCAGCATTGCGGTGAAGCCATTGTAAGGCACCCCGATATAAAAGCCATTTCCTTTACAGGCAGTACAAGGGCCGGGCAACAGATAGCTTCTGTTGCAGCGCCAATGTTTAAAAAATTATCATTGGAACTGGGAGGAAAAAACCCCAATATTATTTTCAATGATTGCAACTGGGAAAAAATGTTGACGGAAACCATCCGTTCTTCATTTGGAAATATGGGACAAATATGTTTATGCGGCAGCAGGATATTACTGGAAAGAAGTGCTTATGATAATTTTAAAAAATACTTTGTAGAAATAACAAAAAAGCTGACTGTTGGAGATCCCCTGGATGAAAAAAGTAAGCAAGGTGCAATTGTAAGCAAACTGCATTTTGAAAAAATAATGCATTGTATTGCTGTTGCCAAAGAAGAGGGCGGAACAATCTTATGCGGAGGTAATTCCGTTGCGTTAACCGGAAGATGTGAACATGGATATTTTATTGAACCTACCATTATTGAAGGCTTGAATCAAAACTGTAAAACCAACCAGGAAGAAATTTTTGGCCCTGTTGTTACCATTCAACCATTTGACACAGAAGAAGAAGCGGTAGAATTGGCAAATGCCCCGAGTTATGGTTTGGCTGCTACCATCTGGACACAGGATATCAGCAGGGCAAACCGCATGGCATCAAAAGTACAGGCTGGTATCATTTGGGTAAACTGCTGGCTGGTAAGGGATTTACGAACACCTTTCGGTGGCATGAAAAACAGTGGGGTTGGCAGAGAAGGTGGTTGGGAGGCATTCCGGTTTTTTACAGAAGTGAAGAATGTTTGTGTACAATTTTAAATAAACAGTTTCTGGTTTCTCGTTAATTCGTTTCTCGTTCTTTAAATTTACAGACCATAAACTTAAATAAGCAGTTCAAATAATTATACTGTTTATAAACAGGGAATTAAAAAATTATGGCTACAATAAATAAATTTACAGATTTAGAAGTTTGGCAATTAGCTAATGATTTGGAAAAAAGAATTTATGAGCAATTGCAATCAGGTACTTTGGTAAAAGATTTTGCCCTAAAAGACCAGATAAATAAATCTGTAGGTTCTATTCCAGATAACATTGCAGAAGGATTTGGAAGAGGAGGAAGATTGGAATTTATACAATTTTTAAGTATTGCAAGGGCTTCAGCATCTGAATTACAATCACAAATAATAAGGTGTGCAAACAGGAAGCACTTTTCAGAAGAAATTTTTGAAGAGCTTAATGAATTAGTTGACAAAACAGGTAACAAGATTGGTGCATTCATTAAATATTTGAATACATCTGAAAAAACAGGAGCCAAGTTTCAGAATAGAGTCTCAACGAACGAGAAACGAGAAACAAAACAACCAGAAACGAGAAACGAAATAATACATACAGATTCAGCAGCTAAACCCTTAGGTGCCTACCCCCATGCCAGGCGTGCAGGAAATCTTTTATTTCTTTCGGGCATTGGCAGCAGGAGTGCAAAAGATAACAGCATACCAGGATTGGAACTTGATGCTGAAGGAAATATTGTTAAGTATGATATTGCAGCCGAAACCCGGCAGGTTTTTGCCAATGTAAAAGCAGTACTGGAAGCCAGTGGCAGCAGTTGGGAAAAGATCGTGGATGTAACCGTCTTCTTAACCAACATGAAAAAAGATTTTCCCATTTACAATAAAATTTATGGAGACTATTTTGCAAACGTACAGGCATGCAGAACAACAGTAGAAGTAATAAGTTTGCCTACACCGATTGCGATAGAATTAAAAGTAATTGCTACCATTGATTAGAATGTTTACCATTTACAATTTACCATTATGGCAACAATTCAAAAATTTGAAGATCTTGAAATATGGCAATTAGCAAGAATTCTTTCGAAAGATATTTTTGTATTATCACAAACAACAAATCTGGCAAAGGATTATTCTTTAAAAGATCAAATGAACAGAAGTTCAGGTTCAATAATGGATAATATTGCAGAGGGATTTGGAAGAGGGAGCCGATTAGAATTTATACAGTTTCTAAGTATTTCAACAGGCTCAGCTGATGAACTTAAATCACAACTATACAGATGTTTGGACAAAGAATATATCAACAAAGAAAGTTTTGAAAGTTTATACGAAAAAACAAACGCAGTTTATAAACAAATAAACGGCTTTATTAAATATTTGAATACCTCACTCGTGAAGGGTACAAAATTTAAGGAGAGGGTTACAACCAAAAACAATGGTAAATAGTAAATCGTAAATCAAAAATGACATTTATAAACACACTCGACTTTGCAAAAAATTTAGATGAACAGGATGTTTTAAAACATTTCCGGAATAAATTCTACATCCCTCTCATCAACGGGAATGAATGCATATACTTTACCGGCAACTCCCTTGGCCTGCAGCCCAAAACCACACAGGATTATGTTTTAAACGAACTGGAAGACTGGGCCAGCTTTGGCGTGGAAGGCCATTTTCATGCCAGGCAGCCGTGGTTCAGTTATCATGAAATGTTTCCAAACTTATTAACAAAAATAGTTGGTGCATTACCCGAAGAGATCGTGGTGATGAACCAACTCACCGTGAACCTGCATTTGCTGATGGCTAGTTTTTATCAGCCCACTAAAGAACGGTTTAAAATTATCTGCGAAGCCAAAGCATTTCCATCTGATCAATACGCTTTTGAAACGCAAGCAAGGTTTCATGGTTTGAATCCTGATGATGTTATTATTGAAGTGGAACCAAGGGCCGGTGAGTATATTATAAGAACTGAGGATATTTTAAGCACAATAAAGCAACATGCAAACCAAACGGCGCTGGTAATTTTTAGCGGTGTAAATTATTACAACGGCCAGGTGTTTGATATGAAATCCATTGCCAAAGAGGCACAAGATGCCGGTGCTTATTGCGGTTTTGACCTTGCCCACGCTGCCGGTAATATTGAACTGCATCTTCATGACTGGAATGCTGATTTTGCCTGCTGGTGCAGTTATAAATACCTGAACAGCGGTCCGGGTGGAGTGGCAGGAGTATTTATTCACCAAAAACATATTGCCAATAAAACCCTGCCCAGGCTTGCTGGATGGTGGGGTTATGAAAAAGCAACCCGTTTTAAAATGGAGAAAGGTTTTAAACCCATAGCCACAGCAGAAGGCTGGCAACTGAGCAATGCCCCTGTTTTAAGCATGGCCGCCCACAAAGCGGCACTGGATATTTTTGAAGATGCCGGAATGGAAAATTTAACCACTAAAGGAAAGCAGTTAAGTGACTATTTATTTTATATTATTAATGAACTGAATGAAGGCTTAAAAGAAAAAAAGATAGAAATAATTACACCCCAAAATGAAAAGGGTTGCCAGGTATCCATGTTGATGCTGCAAAATGGAAAAGAAGTTTTTGATACGTTGAAACAAAATGGCGTGTTAGCCGATTGGCGTGAACCAAATGTAATAAGAGTAGCCCCAGTGCCTATGTATAACACTTTTGAAAATGTATGGAAATTTGGAGAAATTGTAAAACTGGTTTTAAATAAAAATTAATGGATAAGAAAAATACAGTTATAATCGGAGCCGGCCTGGTAGGTTCTTTACTCTCCATTTATTTATCTAAACGGGGGTATAAAGTAAAAATTTATGAACGCCGTGCCGATATGCGTAAACAGGATATGGTTGCAGGCCGCTCTATTAACCTGGCTTTAAGCGACCGAGGTATAAAAGCTTTGGAAGAAGTGGGTTTGATGGATGAGATCAGAAAAATTTGCATACCCATGCATGGACGTTTTATGCATAATGCAGATGGAACCACTGCTTACCAGGCTTATGGTAAAGAAGGGCAGTACATTAATTCAGTTTCAAGAGGCGAATTGAATTGTAAGTTGATGGACCTGGCGGAAGAAAATAATGTTGAAATTTCATTTAATCAAAAATGCGAATCTGTTGACTGGAATAAAAATGAAATAATGCTGCAGGATGCTATCAACGTTAAACTTTCAACTTTAAATTTTCAACTTTTATTTGGCAGTGATGGCGCTTTTTCTGCAGCAAGACTAACACACCAGATGCAACATAACCGGTTCCAGTATCAGCAATACTATATTGATTTCGGTTATAAGGAATTAACTATTCCCGCCGGAGAAAACGGATTTTTTTTACTGGAGAAAAATGCCTTACACATCTGGCCCCGTGGTAATTATATGATGATCGCCCTTCCCAATATGGATGGAAGTTTTACCTGTACTTTGTTCTTTCCTTTTGAAGGAACCGTTTCATTTGCAACATTGGATACTAAAGAAAAAGTACGTTCATTTTTTGAAAAAACGTTTACCGATGCGGCTCCGTTAATGCCAACGCTTGAAGAAGATTTTTTTAATAACCCAACGGCATCATTGGTTACCGTAAAATGCTATCCCTGGATAAGAAGTGACAAATTTGCCCTGATCGGCGATGCCGCCCATGCCATTGTACCCTTCTTTGGCCAGGGGATGAACTGTGGTTTTGAAGATTGCTCTGTGCTGAATGGTTTAATTGAAAAGCATGATGATAACTGGTTGGATATTTTATCAGCGTATCAGAAATTAAGAAAACCTGATGGCGACGCCATTGCTGACCTGGCCTTAAATAATTTTGTGGAGATGAGAGATAAGGTAGCTGATCCTCATTTTTTGTTACAGAAAAAGATAGAAGCCGCTTTCAGTAAAAAATATCCCGACAAATGGATACCGGCTTATGCACAGGTAACCTTCAGTCCGCAGATAAGATACAGTGATGCATTGATAAACGGTCAAAAACAGGAAGCCATCATGCAACAAATTATGGCATTGCCGGGTATTGAAACCAGGTGGCAGGATGAAGAAATTGAAAAACTTATTTTAGAAAAGATCAATAATTTATAATGTACAAATTCCCCTACTACACCGAAAAAGACCAGGTTAAAATACTGGCCTTTATGAAAGAAAATTCTTTTGCACTCATCACCGGTTTTGGTGAACCTTATCCGGTGGCAACACATATTCCCCTGGAAGTTGAAATAAAAGATGAAGGAAGGGTATTCTTAAGCGGCCACCTGATGAAGAAAACCGATCACCACCTTGCATTTACGAAAAATGAAAATGTTTTGGTCATCTTTAACGGCCCGCATACACATGTAAGTGCAAGCTGGTATACAACGCCGGCCATGGGCAGCACATGGGACTATATGGTGGTGCATGCAAAAGGTAAAATACATTTTAAGGATGAAGAAGGTACCTACAATGCTGTTAAAGACATCACTAATAAATACGAAAGCCCGGAAAGCGCAGCTGCTTTTGATAAACTTCCAAAAGAATATGTAGACAAAATGGTAAAAGCCATTGTTGGTTTCAGTATTGAGGTGGAAAGCCTTGACCATGTTTTTAAACTGAGCCAGAACCGTGACAAAGTTTCTAAACAAAATATTGCTGAACAGTTGAATAAGAGAGGCGATGATAATTCAAAAGCAATTGCCAGAGAAATTTTATCCCGGATAACAGATTAATTTTACAGCATGACCCGCAAACAACTCATTCAACAAATACAATTAAAAAAATCTTATCTCTGTGTTGGGCTGGATACAGACGTCACTAAAATACCGAAACATTTACAAGCACACCCGGATGCCATTTTTGAGTTTAATAAACAGATCATTGACGCCACCAAAGACCTATGCGTAGCGTATAAAATAAACACTGCTTTTTACGAAGCCATTGGATTAAAAGGCTGGGAGGCGATGGCAAAAACATTGAACTATATTCCCATAGAACATTTTACCATTGCAGATGCCAAACGTGGTGATATAGGCAACACCTCTACGCAATATGCCAAAGCTTTTTTTGAAACGCTGAACTTTGATGCCATTACTGTAGCGCCTTACATGGGAGAAGACAGTGTAAAACCATTTTTAGTATTTGAAAATAAATGGGCCATTGTGTTGGGATTAACCAGTAATACCGGAAGTAAAGATTTTGAGCAATTGAGAGTAGTTGGTAAGGCAAACAACCATGCAAGTGAATATCTGTATGAAACTGTTCTAAAAAAAGTAAGCAGCTGGGGATCCAATGAAAACCTGATGTTTGTAGTTGGTGCTACCAAAGCAAGTGACCTGGAAGAAATTCGTAAAATTATTCCTGATCATTTTTTATTGGTACCGGGTGTTGGTTTCCAGGGTGGTAATTTAGATGAGGTAAGTAAATATGGGATGAACAGGGACTGCGGGCTTTTAGTTAATGCAAGCAGGGCTATTATTTATGCCAGTGAAAAAGAAGATTTTGCCACAGAAGCAAGGGCCATCGCCCAACAATATCAAACTGAAATGGCAGGTTTTCTTAAATAACTAAAAAAAAAATTATGCAACGAAGAAAATTCCTCCAAAATATTTCTCTTATTGCTGCATCAACTGCTCTGCCTGCATTAACAAATGCTGAACCTACAAAAAAGAAAAAATATTTCACAGCCGCTTTCATCAGCGATATACATATCAAACCACTGGATATAGCAGAATCAGGGATGAAAAGAGTGCTGCAAAATATCAACCAGCTAAATCAACAACCCGATTTCATCATTAATGGCGGCGACAGCATCATGGATGCATTGGCTGCCGATAAAGAAAAAACAAAAATACAATGGGACCTTTTTAATAAAATAATGCAGGCCGAAAATAAAGTACCTGTAAAACACTGTATTGGCAACCACGATATATGGGGCTGGCAACTGAAAGAAGAGGTAAAAGCTGATTCGTTTTATGGCAAGGCCTGGTGGCTGCAGCAAACGGGATATTCTAAAACCTATTACAGCTTTACACACATCAACTGGCATTTTATCGTTTTAGACAGTGTGCAGGAAAACAATGGTGGTTATATAGCTATACTGGATGATGAACAGTTTAACTGGCTGGAAAATGAATTGAGCAATAATAGAGAAAAAATGATCTGCATTGTTTCCCATATCCCCATCATTTCTTTTTGCAGTGCCATGTTTTCCAAAGATATGCTGCCCAATGGTGACTGGAAACTCTCCCGGGCTTTACTGCACACTGATGCAAGAAAGATAAAAGATCTTTTTAAGAAACATTCCAACATAAAAACCTGCCTGAGTGGCCATATACATTTACAGGATGAAGTAAACTACCTGGGTATAAAATATTATTGTAATGGTGCCGTAAGTGGCAACTGGTGGAAAGGTGCTTTCCAGGATTTTGCACCGGCCTTTGCCTTATTTGATTTTTACAATGATGGAACAGTAGAAAGGAAAATGATTGCTTACTGAAACACTATATACCCCGGTTAATCTTTCCCGCTAACATTATTTTATCGATTAAAGCCTGAATTTCGTCTGGTCTATTTGTACCTATCAATAAAAGTTTACCGTCAATAAATTTCAGTTGCAACCCCTTGTTAGAAGAAGCAGAAGTATTAATAGCTCTTCCAACTTTTTCAGATCCAATGCGTATTCCCCTTCCACCGTACTCATGAAAAGAATTATACTCCCGTACCCAGGCATCTCTTAATTCATGCCACTCGATTACTGTTTCTTTAAACTGAACCGGATAAAAACGGTAATAAATCCCGGTTTCGGTGATCCTGGTCTTTAATTTTATTGAAACAAGGAAAACCAGGAAAAATAATAACAACAGTTCTATAAGTATCAATACAAAGTCGGGAGCCGGTTTTTTTCCAAATGGTATACTCAAAAACACCTGCTGTACAATGGCAAATATAAAAAGCACCTGGAGTGCTGCCAACGTGAGCCATGCCCACCAAACTTTAAATCGTTGCACTTCTTTAAAATCAATAGTACCCGTCATTATATCTCTTTTAAAATGGCATCAGCCAATTGAGCAGCCCATTTTGTGTATTCTTTTCCGGAAGGATGTAAACCATCGGACGCTAAAAATTCCTTTTTGTTGCCGTCTTCTCTTTGAGAGGTGGTAATATTTATAAAATTTGCTTTAAAAGCCACTGCCGATTTTTTGCAGATATCATTATACAAGTCAATTTCATCAGCAACCTGTTTTCTGTCTCTGCCCTCAGCAAATGGAGTAACTCCCCAATCCGGTATACTTAAAACTACAACACGATATGGCCTGTTACCCGATAACTGAATTGCTTTTTGCAGCAGGTGTTCAAACTCAACTTTAAATTCTGTAGAACTGCGGCCCCGGTATTGGTTATTTACACCAATGAGCAGGGAAACGATATCATAGGTTTCCAGCATTTTTGTTATTTCAATTGCATTACTCAATTCGTCAGTCGTCCACCCGGTTTTAGCAATGATCTCAGCAGCATAAAACCTAAAACCTGATCTTCTTAATTGCTGTACTGTTTGATTAGGAAAATTTTCCGCAAAGGGAACCTGTTCACCAATAGTGTAGCTGTCGCCCAATGCCAGGTAAGAAAAATTCATAAAAACAAATTATATCATTAATCTCCATTAAAAATACAAAAAGGTCTGTGATTAATCACAAACCTTTAATTTTCCTGGCTATACTGTATTATGATGTTCCGGATTTCGATTTTGACTTTTCTTTATCTTTCATATCCGCTTCGGATGCATCTCCCAGTATGATCTTTCCAAAGCTGCTATTTACTTTAACCGGAATACTTCCATTTCCTGATTTTCCGGAAAATTCATGATCAAATTTAGGCCCACGGTCATTCTCTGTTTCTTCCTTATCGAACTTAACCCCACTCGTGTTTTTAAATGACCCAAAACTGGTGAAAATTTTATACGATGCCTGTAAGTCTCCCATAGGTTTTATATTAACGGTTGAATAAGAAGTTTTCAGGTCAAGGCTTCCCAGGTTATTGTCCAGGTTAAGTTTAACATTATTACAAAACTCCAGGTTAAGTTTAACAGTACCTGTTAACCTGGAAATAACTGCACTTGAAAATTTAATCGTTACCGGGGCTCCCGATATATTTGCCAGGTTTGCTTTTCCAAATTCTACATGTATATTTTTTATGCTGGACAGGTTACCGGTTGTTAAGGAGCCGAACTTACTGGTCAGGTCCACTTCTCCGCGGTAATCGGGTATAGTAATAGCTCCAAATTCATTTTTAACGGTCAACGGATTATTGGCCGGCATGGAAATGTTGTAATTGATCTGCATATTGCTTTTCTCCCCTTTAGAATTATAGCCATCCTTACCATCTTTTATAGCTGTCTTGAAGGTAATCTCCCTGCCGCTTTGTCCATCATTTACCGATATCCTGTCAATCATCTTTTGGGCAAGTGCATCGGTATTGGCCGAAACTTCAATATCAATATCTACTTTTATTTCATTCCTGTCCCAGGTAGTTACTTTTACCGAACCAAATGAATTCTGAATATTCAGTTTATCGGCTGATGATACATTATATGATTTGTTAACAGCTTTAGTTTTTACAAACTCATACTTTTTTTTATTATCATTGTCATTATCGTTTTGCGCAACCAGGTTTACCTGTATAAACAGTAAGGAGGGTAATAAAATTTTAATTGTTCTGATCAATTTTTTCATGGCTATACTTTTTTGATTTTCATTTGATGAATGATACTTAATTGCTGATTCAATACATTCAGCTGCAGCTGCAGGTTTTGAATCATGGCTTCCAGCAACATTTCCCGGTTAGGAGTGGCGCTGAGTTGTTTTTTGAGGGTATTATAGGAATGGTCCAATTGGTCAATGTCATTGGCAAACCTTTGATAAAGCTCCGGCTGCTCTTTTGCCAGCGATCTTAATTCTTTCTGCTTTAGGGCGATCATTTTTGCAAACTGGTTTACTTCCGGAGCTTCACTGATGGTCATGGTATCTGGTATCGTTTTACCGGTTGCATATTCCGGTTCGCCCGTTTTATTTTTATTCGCCAGTAAATAAATGCCGGTGCTGAGCAACAATACAGCTGCCGCTGCCACACTCCATTTATAAAGTGGTGACCGTACCCATTTCTTTTTTGGCTGAATCGAAAAAGAAGCTTCAATATTTTCCCAAATGCTCTCTGGTGGGATCTCTTTATCAAATTCTTTGCGGTTATCCCAAATAAATTTTTTCAGCTTACTACTCATGATCTTTCTTTTAAAATTTGTAATAATTTCTGCTTTGCCCGCATGTATTGTGTTCGGGTTGTTGATTCGGCTACATGTAAAATTTCGGCTATCTCTTCATGATCATATCCTTCCAGCAAATACAAATTCAAAACAGTACGGTACCCATCAGGTAATTTCATGATCGCTTTCTTAACAGTCTCCACCTGCAATGTTATTTCTTCTTCATCAATGGGCATTTCATACTGACAGCTATCGGGAGCACTGCCATAACCGGGTATTTTCTCCATATCCACCCAATCTATCCTTCTTTTTTTTAGCTGGGTAATGGCCCGGTTTATACAAATTTGTTTAAGCCATCCGCCAAAACTGGTACGGTATTCAAAACGCTCAAGGTTTTTAAAAGCTTCCATAAAACTTTCCTGTAATACATCTTCAGCTTCTGCCACATTATTCAATATCCGAAGACAGGTATTGTACATGGCTTTTGAATAGCGCATATATAGTTCTTTATAGCCAACTGTATCGCCTTTCAGGCAGCGTTCAATCAGTTCATCCCGATGTGGCAATACAGCTAATTCCAAACGTTTAGGGTTTTTGTAGTTAAGAGACATAACTGTTTCAACAATGTTGCATCTGTTTTATTATTTTTTTTAAAGTGACTAAAACAACTATAGCAGCTATTGGCCCTGTCAGCGGTTTTTATACACTATTCATATAACCGCCAATAGGGTTTTCAACCGCTGCCGGGGTTTCACCAATCTAATACAAAAAACAAAAAATTATCTTCTGAATGAGTGTATTTATATTTGCGGTACAGATTACAGTCTAAATGGCGGGATTAAAGCTGAATAAAAGTATTGGGCATATAAGTGTAACGCCAACCTGTGTAACAGCAGGCAGATAATAAACGACAAACAACAAACTATAGATATGGCTGCTAAAACAGACAATTTTCAATCTCCCGATTATTTTAATGTAGATGACCTGCTTACCGATGAACACAAACTCATTCGTGAAAGTGTTCGTAATTATGTAAAAAAAGAGATCTCTCCTGTTATCGAAGATTATGCCCAGCGGGCAGAATTTCCTCAGCATATCGTAAAACAACTGGGAGATATGGGCTGCTTTGGTCCAACGGTGCCGGAGCAATACGGCGGCGGCGGACTGGATTATATCAGCTATGGTTTAATGATGCAGGAACTGGAACGTGGTGACAGTGGTGTTCGTTCAACGGCGAGTGTGCAGGGCAGTTTGGTCATGTTCCCTATATATCAATACGGCAGCGAAGAGCAACGCAATAAATATTTACCAAAGCTTGCCAGCGGCGAATGGCTGGGTTGTTTCGGTTTAACGGAGCCTGATCATGGCAGCGACCCCAGTGGAATGCTCACCAACATTAAACCTGCCCGGCCCGGAGACGGGGATGCCGGTGATCATGTAGTATTGAATGGTGCAAAAATGTGGATCAGTAACGCACCCTTTGCTCAGGTGGCCGTTGTTTGGGCAAAAGATGATACAGGAGAAATAAGAGGTGTAATTGTTGAAAGAGGTATGAAAGGTTTCAGTACACCAACCACACATGGAAAATGGAGCCTGCGTGCCAGTGCAACCGGTGAGTTGGTTTTTGATAATGTAAAAGTTCCTAAAGAAAATATTTTACCCAATGTTAAAGGATTGAAAGGCCCGTTGGGTTGCTTAACCAAAGCCCGTTATGGCATTGCCTGGGGGGCTATTGGTGCCGCCATGGATTGTTACGACACTGCTTTAAATTACAGTAAAGAAAGAATTCAGTTTGGAAAACCCATTGGCAGTTTTCAGTTGCAGCAAAAAAAGCTTGCTGAAATGGTAACCGAAATTACCAAGGCTCAATTATTAAACTGGCGGCTTGGTGTGTTGATGAACGAAGGAAAAGTTACACCGCAACAGGTAAGCATGGCCAAAAGAAATGCCTGTGAAGTGGCAACAAATATTTGCAGGGATGCACGCCAGATGCTTGGCGGAATGGGCATTACAGGCGAATACCCGGTAATGCGCCACATGATGAACCTGGAAAGTGTGATCACCTATGAGGGCACGCATGATATTCATTTGCTGATCACCGGAATGGATGTGACGGGGATCAATGGGTTTAAATAAGGCCTCACCCCAACCCCTCTCCCAAGGAGAGGGAACTGCGAGATTGATGCAAAGATTGACTTATTTTTCTAAGAGCCTGGATTTGGGAATTCTATATGGCTTCATTGGCGTCGCACCTGTCTACCGGCAGGCATGCTCTTGTACAGTAGTTATTTATTCAGCTTTATCAATTCGTGTAATTCGTTTTAATTAGTGTAATAAAAAGTTTTAATCATGATACAAAATGTAAGCGTAATTGGCGCAGGCACCATGGGAAACGGAATTGCCCATGTATTTGCCCAGTCAGGTTTTAAAGTAAGTTTGGTTGATGTGAACCCTTCGCAGTTGCAAAGGGCATTGGATACCATTAATAAAAACGTAGACAGGCAACTTACCAAAGGCACCATTACTGAAGAACAAAAAAAATCAACACTGGCTAATATTGCTGTTTCATCCATTATTGCCGAGGGTGTAAAAGACGCCCAACTTGTTGTGGAGGCTGCCACAGAAAATGTGGATCTGAAATTATCCATTTTTGAGCAGATGGACACTTATGCACCTGCAGGTTGTATTCTTGCAACAAATACCTCATCTATTTCCATAACAAAGATTGCGGCTGTAACACAAAGACCGGGCCTGGTGATCGGTATGCATTTTATGAACCCGGTACCGGTAATGAAGCTGGTGGAAATAATTAATGGTTATGCAACCAAAAAAGAAGTTACAGAAACCATTATTGAATTAAGTAAACAACTTGGCAAAATACCCTGCGCCGTTAATGATTACCCCGGCTTTATTGCCAATCGTATTTTAATGCCGATGATCAACGAAGCGGTTTACAGTTTATACGAAAGCGTTGCCGGTGTGGAAGAAATAGATACCGTAATGAAACTTGGTATGGCTCATCCTATGGGACCTTTGCAGTTGGCCGATTTTATCGGATTAGATGTTTGCCTTAGTATTTTACGTGTATTACAGGATGGCTTTGGCAATCCAAAATATGCACCATGTCCTTTATTAGTGAATATGGTGTTGGCGGGTAAGCTGGGTGTTAAAAGCGGTGAAGGATTTTATATATATACTGCAGGAAGTAAAGAGACTTTAGTAAGCGAAAGGTTTAGATAATTAATTTAAAAATTTATAAAAAGCCTTTTCTAACTTCAGAAAAGGCTTTTCATTTTCTAATCCCCCGTTCTAAAAAAATAAGTTGTAACTTTTGTTTCAGATTCTTTTACACTGAAAATAGAGTTCAGATGGACAGAAAATACTGGGAAACCATTGCCCCCAAATATGAAACCGAAATCTTTGATGTACTGCAGAACGATAAATCAGGCAGTATAGTTGCCGCGATTGATGATATGGCTTCCCCCGAAAAAACCATTATTGATATTGGTTGTGCTGTTGGCAAATGGATACCGGTACTGGCACCCAAATTTAAACAGGTAATTGCTGCAGACATATCAGCTAAGAACCTTCAGATAGCAAAAGAAAAATATGCCGACATTGAAAATGTAGAATACCACCGGCTGGATATGTCGGCCGACGACCTTACCGTTACACCCTGTGATTCCGCTATCTGCATCAATGCCATACTTACCCATTCCCTTGAAAAAAGAATTAATTTTTTTCAGTCACTTTCGCTTTGTTTACATGCAGGTGGCGAACTGGTGCTGGTAGTACCATCGCTTGAATCTAAATTATACACAAACATAATAGCCGACCGATGGAACGTTGATGATGCAGAGTATGATAAAAGTCCGGAAGCCAAAAAAGCCATTGACCAGGTTAAAAATATAAAACAGGGTGTTACTGATATTGATAATGTACCCACCAAGCATTATTTAAAAGAAGAACTGGAATTGCTGCTGACATTAGAAGGTTTTGAAGGAACCCTTATTAAAAAAATAAAGTACGACTGGAGCACTGAATTTCATAAACCCCCGAAATGGCTGGCTGAACCCTATCCCTGGGATTGGATGTGTACGGCTAAGAAAAAAAATTAAATAAAATCAGTATGGCAAATAAAGAAAAACGAATAGATGCATACATTGCAAAATCTGCCGGCTTTTCAAAACCCATCTTAATCCACATACGTGAGCTGGTACACAAAGCCTGTCCTGATGTGGAAGAAATAATAAAATGGGGGATGCCATTTTTTGATTACAAAGGCGAAATGATGTGCCACATGGCTGCATTTAAAAATCATGCCGTAATGAGTTTTTGGAAAGCATCTTTAATGAAAGACCCGGTGCTGATTGAAAATGCAAGATCAGAAACGGCCATGGGCCATTTGGGAAGGCTAAGCTCTTTAAAAGATCTGCCATCAGATAAAAAAATGACAGCCTGGATAAAAGAAGCCATGCAACTTACTGATAAAGGAATCAAGCTTCCTGCAAAGTCAAAAACTGCCGTTAAAACAGAATTAGCCGTGCCGGATTATTTTACAAAAGCACTTGCCAAAAATAAAAAAGCAAAACAGGTTTTTGAGAATTTTGCCTACTCACACAAAAAAGAATACCTGATGTGGATCACCGAAGCCAAATCGGAAGAAACCCGCAATAAAAGAATGGCCACTGCTTTGGAATGGATGGCTGAAGGAAAAGGAAGGAACTGGAAATATGAAAGGAAATAAATTACCACCCAAACCCAGGCATAACGAAATAAAATATCGACCACCATTTGTCTTCCCGTTGCATATAAAGTTTATAAGGCCCTTCGTAATGAATAATTTCCCCATTTTCCATTACCGCATCATATTTCAGCATTCCTTCGGCATGGCCCAGGCCGTGGTCTGCGTCCTGTAATTCAAATTTTATTTCGTCAATGGTATAGGCATCATCTTTAAATGCATCAAAGGCATCAAAAAATGGTTTTATTTTCTCTATAAAAGCCAGCCTGTCTAATTGCCTGCCATCGGCAGTAATAAAATGATAAGCCAATTCCGAACTGAACTCATTAAAATCCCTGGAAAACCAATGAAGCAAAAAATCATGGGTGTTTTTTTCAATCTCCACTTTATCATTGGGATAAAATTCTTCATAAATAAAATTCCAGCCATTGCCAAAAACAGATACTTTTTCTATCTCCTGTGCAAATAATTCTTCGGTTATAAATGTGTAAATTATTTCGTCTGCATAAGGGCCATCACAAATGTTCAGGGCAATGCCATGTTCTTCCATAACAGCGGTAATCCTTTTCAATTCAACAGGCAATTCTGCTGTATTCAATTCACCCGCAGACTTGTAAGCCGGTTTTCCAATGCTTTCATAAACCGTTGTAACCTCAGCATTGGAATGGGTATCTTCATATGCCATCATATTTTTTAAGAACTGGTTTTCTATTTCCGGAGCCAGGTCTTCATTACTTTGCATAAAAAAAGCATCACCGTACTGCGCTTTTAACTTTAGTTTTAAAAAATCATTTTCTATCCGCAGGTTTTCCTGTGGATCATCCGAGAATAATTCATCTTTTTCCATGATTAAATTATTTAGGCTTACTTATTAATTTCTAAGGATCATCTGTCATCTGCTTTAACTGAGTTCTAAACTTTGCCAAAGTTTAGAACTTTGGCAAAGTTATTTATTCTTTTTTGGGGCTACCAGTGTATAGGAATCATCTATCATCTTCTTCAATTGTTTCGCCGTTAACCTTCCGTCTACAATTATCGTATTCCAATGCTTCTTGTTCATATGGAAGCCAGGCAAGACCGATTCAGGATGATCTTCTCTTAATTGTACCGACATTTCAGGATCACACTTCACATTGAAATGTAGCGGTGAACTGTCCAGTCCTGCAAGCAAAAATATTTTATCATTCACTTTAAACACAAGTGTATCTTCCCCAAAAGGAAAGCCTTCTATAACAGAAGACTTTTGTAATATATATTCCCTTATTGATTCTATATTCATGATCTGATATTATCCGATTATTTTCTTTGCTTCTTCAAGTTTTTTACTGATCTGCCCGGTGAGTATATGCCAGAACATGACAAAATCACTTCTCAGGCTATAGAGTGGATAAGTAAATGTTGCCGGTTTGTTCTTTTCAATGAAAAAATGCCCCACCCAGGCAAAGCCGTAACCACAAACCGGTATCAGGGCCAGCATCCACCATTTTTGTAAAACAATGGCAAACACCAATATGACCAGCAGACCGGCTGTTCCGATAAAATGTAAAGTACGGTTGGTCAGGTCCCCATGCTCGGTTAAATAGTATGGATAAAAGCTCCGGAAACTTGTATATTTTTTTTCGACTGTCATGATCAATTTTTTTCAGAAAATTACAAATTTCGTATTTATTACCCGCATTTTTTTATGTTGACTTGCCGGTGCTCTTTAAACCTGTAGAGCACTTCTTCCAGGCGGTTTTTGGGGATGCCTGCTGTAATCACACAAAACAACTGCATGTCATTAGAGTAAATGGTACAATTGTACTGTTTCATGATCATCATCACATCATTCATTTGCGTATAATCAAATTCCAGGGAATGATATATTTCAACCTGTTTTTCAATAACCGGCGTTACCTGTAAAGCCAGTGCCGCAGCCGTTTTATACGCATTGATCAATCCCGGTACCCCCAGTAAGGTACCTCCCCAATAACGCACTACAACCACTGCCACATTGGTAACCCCTTTGCTGTCAATCTGCCCCAGTATGGGTTTACCTGCCGTACCAGATGGTTCTCCATCATCTGACGATCGGAAATTATTTCCCCGCCCGCCCGCCCGTGCCGGTACGGACAGGGATGAACCGTTCGGACGGGCATCGGTACCAATCCGGTAAGCAAAACAATGATGCACCGCTTTGGGATGTTCTTTCCTTAAAACCTGCAGTTGTTTTTTAAAATCATCAGCCGTTTCTATGGGAAAGGCATAGGCGATAAATTTACTGCCCCTGTCTTTAAATTCAGCGCTGGATGGTTTCTCTATGGTAAAATAAAAGTCTTCGTTCATTGCTTATCCCGTATTGCCCGCTTTTATAAAAAAGGAAATAATATCTGTATCTGTTTTCTCTTCCTTTAAAAGGGTATTATTCTTTAACACAGGTGCCTTCAATCCATTGCCTATTGTTATCCCGATAGCTATCGGGAGCCTATTGCTGATCACCCTCGCTTCATCCCACAGATCTGCATCAATAAATGACTGTAATAATTGAGCACCGCCTTCCACCATCACGGCCAGTACCTTCTGTTCATAAAGTGCCGATAAAATTTGAGGAATGATGTCTTCCTCTTTATTCAGTTGATAGTAATGCAATGACCCTATATCCTCCTTTTTCATGTAATTAAACACGATCGTTTCAGTGCTGCCGTCAAGTAGTTTTAAGTGTTGTGGTAATTTCAGTTCTTTATCAATCACCAGTCTTACCGGGTTTTTCCCCGGCCATAACCTGGTTGTTAAAGAAGGATCATCCAGCAACGCCGTATTTGTACCAACGAGTATAGAGGCTTCTTCACTTCGCCATTTATGAACCAGCCGGTTGGTAAATTCATTACTGATCATCAACCTTGATGAATTGGCGCCGGCGATCTTGCCATCACTGCTTTGTGCCCATTTTAAAATGATAAAGGGCCGGTGCTGCTGATGAAAAGTAAAAAACCGCTTGTTTAACTCAAGACATTCTTTTTCCAGAATTCCAACGATAACATTCACCCCGGCCTCTTTTAGTTTTTCAATTCCTTTTCCATCCACTTTTACAAAACTATCCCTGCAACCGATCACCACATTGGGGATCCTGTTATGGATGATCAGGTTTGTACAGGGTGGTGTTATACCAAAATGAACACAAGGTTCCAGTGAAACATATAAAGTACTTTTTGAAATATAGGGTTTATCTTCTTTACTTACCGTGTTAATACAATTCACCTCTGCATGAACTTCTCCATATTGCTGATGATAACCTTCGCCGATTATCCTGCCGGCATATACCAGCACAGCACCAACCATAGGTTTTGGCGCCACCTGGCCGGCACCCAATTTGGCCAGTTGAATACAGCGCTGCATATATTGTTCGTGGATGATCAAGTAACAAAAATACGCAACCAAAAATAAACTAAGTTTGCTTTGATGATGATCAAAGAACTATACCGGAATTTTTTAGTGCAGCTGCAACAGATGTACAGCCTTAGTGAAGCTAAAAACATAACAGATTGGGTTTTTGAAAAAACCGCATCCCTGAAACGTACTGATATCTTAAAAAATCCGGAAAAGCTGATCAGCCCTGCTGCCGATGGATTGATCCAAAATGCTTTACAGCAATTACTGCAGCATAAACCTGTTCAGTACGTATTGGGTGAAGCATGGTTTTATCACATGAAACTGAAAGTGAATGAAAATGTATTGATACCAAGGCCAGAGACGGAAGAATTAGTGGAACAGCTCATTAAGGACAGGAAATCAAAACTCACTGATCCTTCCATTCTGGATATAGGTACCGGCAGCGGGTGTATTCCCATTGCTATAAAGAAAAATTTACCGGCAGCCTTTGTAACGGCCGTTGATATCAGTGAAACGGCCCTCTCTGTAGCCAGGGAAAATGCAGTGCTGCATAATACCCACATTACATTTAAACAAATTGATTTTTTAGATACCCGTCATTGGGCCTCACTTCCTATGTTTGATATCATTATCAGCAACCCCCCTTATATCCCGGCAAATGAAAAAGAAAAATTAAGTAAGAATGTAAGCTTATATGAACCGCATATCGCTTTATTTGTACCCAATAAATCGCCACTGATCTTTTATGAAAAAATAGCTTCATTTGGTACAATGAACCTGAAGCCCTCAGGAAAAATTTACCTGGAGACGCATGAAGAACATGCCGAAAAAGTGGCTGCGCTGTTCAGGAAAGATTATGAAACCGTCATGATAAAAAAAGATATATGTGGTAAGGACCGGATGATCTTAATTACTATTTGATATTGGCGGCCAGTTTAGCTTTAGCTCTTTTTGCCGCTTCCATTATTCTGAATGCCCTGCCATAGAATGCAGCGGTATCCACATTCAAAACCACTGTAGGGGTATCTATATATTTTCTGTTCAGGTCAACTTCTTTTTTCAGCAGAGAATCAATGTAAAGCATATCAATAAGCTGGGTGCCAATGTATACTTTTTGATCTTTGGTAACGGTAACCACAATATTCTGGTTCACCCGGGTATCACTCCTTCCTTTTGGATTGGTAACCTTTACCACATTTGGATTAGCCAGTGTAGAAACCAGTAAAAAGAACATCAGCAATATAAATAACACATCATTCAGCGGACCTGCATCCACTTCATTATGATTATCCCTTAATCGATTTTTTAAACTCATCTTCTTAAATTATGAATGATGAATTATGAGTTATGAATGTAGAAAAAATCTATTCTGAATTCATCATTCATAATTCATAATTACCTTGTCGGTTCCTGTAAAATATCAATAAAATCAGCGCTTGCCGATTCCATTTTGTGGACCGTTTTATCAATCTGTGTATTTAAATAACTGTACCCCAAAAAAGAAATTATTCCTATGATCAAACCGGTTGCGGAGGTGATCATCTTTACATACATCGCATCGGCAATATCTGTTATGGAAGGATTGGTGGCAGCAGCAAATTCCCTCAGCAGCATTACCAGCCCGATGATGGTTCCCACAAAACCAAACAGCGGTGCAATACGTGCAATAACAGAAAGCACCGGCAGGTTTTTCTCCATCTTGTATATTTCCAGCTTACCCACGTTATCCATACTTTTTTCAATGGCATCAAT
>JANOGE010000173.1:0-8774 GCA_031414035.1 Chitinophagaceae bacterium
TTTATGAAAGCATTAGTGATTACTCCAAAAAACGACAGTGAATTTAAGTTCCTTGCCGACCTGTTAAAAAAACTGGGCGTTGGTTCATCTGCAATAACAAAGGATGAACTTGAAGATATCGGTATGTCCAGGCTTATGCATGAGGTTGACAAAACTAAAAAAGCAAGCCGCATCGAAATAATGAAAAAGTTAACAGCCTGATGAAAGTTGAATTTTTAAAGAAATTTTCAAAAGACCTTGATGAATTGAAATTAAAATCTGTCAAACTGGCCTTAATACGGCTGATTGAATCCATGGAAATTGCAGACAGCCTTGAAAAGATTCCCCATATTAAAAAACTGAAAGGGCATAAAAATGCTTACCGCAGCAGGGTTGGTGATTACCGGCTGGGATTTTTCTTCGAAAATTCAACCATTCTTTTAGGAAGGTTTGTTCACAGAAAAGATATTTACAGGATTTTCCCATAAGGTAGGAAAACAACAACACAGGAGCAATACAAATGTTGTATGAAGCTTTTTTGAATTTATCCATATTCCATGTATTCTCTGAATTTAAATAAAAACGGCTACAGTTGCAGGTGAAAAAAACAATTTGTATATTTCATAATCTATTAACCAAAACGATCAATCATGGAAAATTTTGATTATTTAAACTGGCCTGCCATAGCCGTTGCTGCCCTGGCTTATTTTGCATTGGGTGCATTATGGTATTCTAAAGTTTTATTTGCCAAACGCTGGATCGCCGATCTTAAAATTGATGTGAACAGCCCCGATGCCAAAAAGGGTGTGGGTATGATGTTTGGTGGTTCATTGGTTTTAATGTTTATACAAAGCCTTGCTATTGCAATGCTGGCAGAACGCATAGGTATCAGAGGTGCAGGTTGGATGAGCGGCTTAAAATTAGGCGCCCTTACCGGCTGCTGCTTTAGTGCTGCATCAACAGGGGTAAATTACTTTTATGAAAAAAAACCAATAAGTTTATTCCTCATTAACGGCGGTTATGCCATAGCGGGAAATATTATTGCAGCGATTATCATCTGCAGCTGGGAATGAAAATGTTTAAGGTTTTAAATGTTTAAGGTTTAAAGTTGTGGTGTCTGCTAACTTTTAACCTTAAACTTTCGACTTTAAACTTTCTTCTAATCTACTGTAGTAACTTTTACAATATTTGTCGGCAGGTGTAACTCCACCGGAGTACTTCCAGTATTTACCACCACATCACCTTTTTGTAAAAAACCACGTTCCTTTAAAATATTTATCTGGTCAAAAATAATGTCATCCAGGCTTTCTTCTTCGGCATAGTACAATGCCCTTACGCCCCAGCTCAAACTCAGCTGGCCTATCAGCGTTTTTTCTTTACTGAAAATAAACAGGGGAGTACTGGGCCGGTAACTGCTCAGCATAAAAGCAGTGTAACCACTTTGCGTCATGCCTATCAAAGCTTTGGCATTGGTATCTTTGGCAAGTTTACAGGCGCTGTAGCAAATGGCATCACTTAAAAAAGAAGGGGAGTGTGGTTGCGGGGCTAAAATGTCATCCCGGTTATAATCATATACTGATTTTTCTACTTCTAAAATAATTTTGCACATGGTTTCCACAACCAATACCGGGTAATCACCCATTGCGGTTTCACCGCTCAGCATTACTGCATCGGCACCTTCCAGTACGGCATTGGCAACATCAGTTACCTCACTGCGGTTTGGTTTGGTACGGTTCATCATACTTTCCATCATCTGGGTAGCAACAATTACAGGCTTTGCCCGGTGCATACTTTTGCGGATAAGTTCTTTCTGTATTATGGGAACCTGTTCTACCGGCATTTCTACTCCAAGGTCGCCACGGGCCACCATGATACCATCGCTTTCTACAATAATATCCCTGATATTTTTTAATGCTTCGGGCATTTCAATTTTGGCAATTACTTTTATCTTACTTTTCTTTTCATTTATAATTTCTTTAAGTTCAATGATGTCAATGGCTTTACGTACAAAGGAAAGAGCCACCCAGTCAAGCTTATGTTCAATGATAAAATCAAGGTCGGTATAATCTTTTTCGGTAAGGGAAGGCATGGTTAATTCTGAATCCGGAAGATTGACCCCTTTTTTTGGCAATAAGGTTCCGCCCAGTGTTATACCAACCAGGATCTCTTTTTCATTGAGGATCTTTTTAACCTTCACTTCCATTTTACCATCATCTAAAAAAATACGTTCATCCACTTTTACATCTTTGGTCAGGTTGGGATAGGATACATAGATTTTTGATTTTGACCCGATACATTTTTCAGTAGTAAAGATTATTTCTTCCCCGTCGGTCAATTCTATCTGGCCATCAACCAGTTCACCTACCCGTAATTTGGGGCCCTGCAGATCGGCAAGTATGGCAATATTAAAGGGTTGCGATTTATTGATCTTATGAATGTTCTCTATTACCATTTTCTTGTTTTCATGTGTGCCATGAGAAAAATTTAAACGGAAAACATTAACACCTGCCTTTGCCAGATCAAGCAGTTTTTCAAATGAATCTGATGCAGGCCCTACCGTGGCTACAATTTTTGTTCTTTTTTGAGAGTGGGAAATACCGGTTTCCTTATCCATCTGCCGGTGCAGGTACTTGGAAATGTGTTTGCTCATTTATTCAATTTGGTAATTTGATAATTTGATGATTTGAAAATTACGGAGTTCAATAATTTGAAGTGACCTGTCATTATCAAATTATCACATCTCTAAATTTTCAAATTATGTTGCCAGTATCCTTACGATCTTCAGCCATTCTTCACTGATGCGTTGTTTTTTCTTAACGGCTTCATTCAGTGGTATGTAATTGATCTTATTATTAACGATACCTATAAAAACATTGTACCTGCCTTCCGCTAAAGATTCAACAGCATGATAACCCATACGGCTTGCGATCAGCCTGTCCATACAGCTGGGAGCCCCGCCTCTTTGTATATGCCCTAAAATACAAACCCTTACTTCCAGTAAAGGCAAACGGGATTTTATCACTTTTGCCACTTCATTACCACCACCAAATTCATCACCCTCGGCAACTACAATTAAATTAACCAGTTTATGCCTCCTTTCTTTTTCTGCCAGTTGTTTAATGATGGTTTCTATTTCCGTTTTTCTTTCGGGTATTAAAATATTTTCGGCACCGGTTGCAATACCGCTGTGCAGTGCAATATACCCCGCATCACGGCCCATCACTTCTATAATAAATAAACGGTCGTGTGCCTCAGCCGTATCCCTTATTTTATCAATCGCCTCTACCGCTGTATTAACTGCGGTGTCAAATCCAATGGTAAAATCGGTGCCGGCAATATCTTTATCAATGGTACCGGGTAATCCAATACAGGGAATATCAAATTCGTTGCTGAATATCTGAGCTCCCCTGAAACTGCCATCACCGCCTATGATCACCAAACCGTTAATACCCCGTTTTTTTAAATTCTCATAAGCCAGTTTTCGTCCTTCCGGTTCAAAAAATTCTTTGCATCGGGATGTTTTTAAAATGGTACCGCCACGCTGAATGATATTGGCAACACTCCGGCTTTCCATGGGTATAATATCATCTTCCACCATGCCGCTATAACCTCTCATAATTCCATACACCTGCATTCCATTATAAATTCCGGTACGTACAACAGCACGAATACAGGCATTCATTCCCGGGCTATCCCCTCCGGAAGAAAGAACCCCGATTTTAGTTACCTTTTTTTTCATTGCCCAAAAATAAGCTAAAGACTTGATTTTTACGTGTTGGAAATACACATTATACGATTCAATATGGGTATTCAAAAAGCATACAGGTATAATGGCATATCCAAAAACGGATCTGTTACAATCTGAACGTTTCGTTTATGGTGCAAACCGTATAGCAGGCAACCGTATAGCAATAATACCGTTACATTCTTTCCGGTAAGACAATGCCCAGTAAATGCATTCCGCTTTTAATAATATTTGCAGTGAGTAAAGACAGCTTTAACCGAAGCTGTCTTTTTTCTTCTGTTTCTGCATTGGCAATGGAATGTTCGGTATAAAAGGAGTTAAAGGTTTTGGCCAAATGAAAAATGTAATTGGCAATTACCGAAGGATTAAGTTCAATACAGGCCTGTTCAATGGCAGCAGGGTATTGTTCGGCGGTGATGATGAGTTCTTTTTCTAATTTCAGCAGGTCATTGGTCATTGAGTCAATGGTCATTGCCGGTTGCCCATTGCCCACTGCCCATTGTTCATTTCCTGCTGCCTTTCTCAAAATACTTTGTATCCTGGCATACGTATATTGAACAAAAGGGCCGGTGAAACCATGAAAGTCTATACTTTCTTCCGGATTGAAAACCATGGTCTTTTTCGGATCAACTCTCAGCAAATAAAATTTCATAGCGCCAATGCCGATGGTATCGTATAACTCTTTTAATTCTTCTTCATTAAAATCTTTCACTTTTCCCAGTTCTTCGGTATGTTGTTTTGAAGTGGCGATCATTTCATCCACCAGGTCATCTGCATCCACTACTGTTCCTTCCCGGCTTTTCATCTTGCCGGTGGTCAGTTCCACCATGCCGTAACTTAAATGAAAAATATTTTCTGCATTGGGCATGCCCAGTTTTTGGCAAATAAGCTGCAGCACTTTCATGTGGTAATTCTGTTCATTACCTATTACATAAATACTCTTATCAATGTTATATTGTTCGTACTTCTGCAATGCAAGGCCAATATCCTGTGTAATATAAACGGCTGTTCCATCCCGGCGCTGCACAATTTTTTCATCAAGGCCTTCGGCAGTAAGGTCTATCCAGATGCTGCTGTCATCTTTGCGGTAAAAAACTTTTTTCTCCATACCCTGCTGCACAATATCTTTCCCAAGCAGGTAGGTATTGCTTTCATAATAAACCTTATCAAAATCGCTGCCGATCCTTTTATAGGTAACATCAAAACCTGCATATACCCAGCCATTCATTTTCTTCCAGAGTTCCATCACTTCGGGCTTCCCGTTTTCCCAATCCAGTAACATCTGCTGGGTTGCTTTCATTACTGGTGCTTCTTTTTCCGCTTCATCCTTTGTTTTACCAGATGCAATAAGTTCCTCTGTTTCTTTTTTATAAACGTCATTGAATTTCACATAATATTCACCTACAAAATGATCGCCTTTTGTTTTTGTTGATTCGGGTGTGGCACCATTGGCAAAAAGTTGCCAGGCGATCATACTTTTACAAATGTGAATGCCCCGGTCATTTACAATACAGCTTTTTATAACCTCATAACCATTGGCTTTTAAAATTTCGGCCACTGACCATCCCAAAAAATTATTTCTTAAATGACCAAGGTGTAATGGCTTATTTGTGTTGGGAGAAGAATATTCCACCATCACCTTCTTCCCGTTCATTTCTTTTTTGCCATAGCAAATGTCATTGTAATTCTTATTCAGCAACTCCATCCAATAGTCATCGGCAACGGTCAGGTTTAAAAATCCTTTTATAATATTAAACTTTGTAAAAAGATGGGGATAGTTTTTTGTAAGATGTTCACCCAGTTGATTGCCGATGGCATCCGGTGACAATTTCAGCGATTTAACCAATGAGAACATCACCACGGTATAATCCCCTTCAAATTCCGGTTTGGTCTGGTTGACCTGGAAATCCTTTTCCGTGAATGATTGATCAAATAAAGCCGGCAAACTTTCTATGGCACATTGTTGTAAACTCTTAACTATTGACATGCCGCAAAGATAATTGGCAATGGGCAAAGGGCAATAAGCAATAGATACTGGATCCTTGTTACTTGATGTTGGACAGTGTCCAATGAATAAAGACCTTTGTCAAGTCTCCAGGGGGTATCCAGCATCCAGTATCCAGTATCCAGTATCCAGTATCCAGTATCCAGTATCCAGTATCCAGTATCCAGTATCCAGTATCCAGTATCCAGTATCCAGTATCTTAAATCAGTATTTTCTTAAATCCAAAAGCTCCAATCCCCTATCTTTGCACACTTTTTAATAACTATGATAAGTGCAAATAATATAACGCTGGCCTACGGCAAAAGGGTTTTGTTCGATGAAGTGAATATCAGTTTTACCAGGGGAAACTGTTACGGTATCATTGGTGCCAATGGTGCCGGTAAATCTACTTTTTTAAAAATTATCAGTGGCGAAATTGAACCCAATAAAGGAACCATCGACATTACACCGGGAGAACGGATGGCCGTTTTGAATCAGAACCAGTTTGAATTTGATGAAGTATCCGTTTTAAATTCAGTGATGATGGGCCATAAAAAAATGTGGAAAGTGATGCATGAACGGGATGCCATTTATGCTAAAGAAGATTTTACAGAAGCCGATGGGCTTAAAGCCGGGGAACTGGAACATGAGTTTGGTGAAATGGGTGGCTATACCGCTGAAAGTGATGCGGCCACTTTGCTGAGTGACCTGGGCGTAAAAGATGAACTGCACCAGCAATTGATGAAAGACATTGCAGCAAATATAAAAGTAAGGGTGTTACTGGCACAGGCCATATTTGGTAATCCTGATATTTTATTACTCGATGAGCCTACCAATAACCTGGATGTGGAAACCATCAGCTGGCTGGAGAATTTTTTAGCCGATTATGAAAATATTGTGTTGGTGGTGAGTCATGACCGTCACTTTTTAGATGCGGTTTGTACGCATGTTGCCGATGTGGACAGGGGAAAAATAAAGATATATACCGGTAACTACACGTTCTGGTACGAAAGTTCTCAGCTGGCATCCAGGCAGGCATCGGATAAGAATAAAAAAATGGAGGATAAGAAGAAGGACCTTTTGGAATTTATTGCCCGGTTCAGTGCGAATGCTTCTAAAAGCAAACAGGCAACATCCCGTAAAAAAGCCCTGGACAAACTGGTTTTTGAAGATATAACGCCCAGCAACCGTAAATATCCCGGCATTATTTTCAAACAGGAAAGGGAAGTGGGTAATGAAATTTTAAAAGTAGAGAATCTCCACAAAACGGTTGAAGGAAAAACGATCTTCAGCAAAATAAAATTTGATATTCAGAAAGGGGATAAGATCGCTTTCATCAGCCGTGACCCGATTGCATTAACCGGTTTTTTTGAGATCATAACGGGCAAAATGAAAGCCGATAGTGGTACCTACGAGTGGGGTACAACGGTTACCACCGCTTATTTACCCAATGATAACAGTGACTATTTTGAAGGCAGCAAATTAAACCTTATGGATTGGCTGCGGCAGTACGTCCCTCCAACTACCAAAGATGTAGATGAAGATTTTTTACGCGGCTTTTTAGGAAAGATGCTCTTCAGCGGAGATGAAATTTTAAAGAAGACCAATGTGTTGAGTGGTGGCGAAAAAGTACGTTGCATGGTCAGCAAGATGATGTTGCAGAATCCGAATGTGCTGGTACTGGATGAACCTACCAACCACCTTGACCTGGAAAGCATCATTTCCTTTAACGATAATATGGTGGCTTTTCCAAGTGTTGTTTTATTTACCACACACGATCACCAGTTTATGCAAACCGTGGCCAACAGGATCATTGAGCTTACGCCAAAAGGGATGATTGACCGGTTGATGCCTTATGATGAATACCTGGAGGATGAAAGGGTGAGGGCGATGAGAGACGAACTTTATAATTGATTATTATAAATGTTGAATTTTAAATTTTGAATGAAGACAGGTTTTTAATTTAAAATTCAAAATTCAAAATTCAAAATTTCATGCTGTTTGCCAAAAGATAAGATCATATCATTTATAGATTTCTTCTACCCCCCGTTCCGGAAATTTATGCCGGAGCAGACCTTTCGTTATGCAGCCTGTGGCGGAGCCAATACATTACTGGGCCTTATACTTTTCAAAATATTATTGGTTTATGTATTCAAACTGCAGAATGTGGAGCTTGGGTTTTATACATTAAAGCCGCACAATGCCGCACTGTTCATTACCTTCTGTGTCAATTTTCTGGTAGGGTTTATATTAATGAAGTATGTGGTATTTGTGGATTCTTTTTTAAAAGGAAGGATACAACTCTTCCGTTACTTACTGTCATTCCTATTAAACCTTACGCTCAACTATTTCATCCTGAAAGTTTTTGTAGAAGTATTTGGCTGGTGGCCATTCCTTAGCCAGTGTATCACTACGGCCATTATTATTACCATCAGTTACCTGAGCCAGAAACATTTTTCGTTTAAGACCCGGCGAGATCCATGATCCCGGATCCTTCATCCTGCATCCAGTATCCTGCATCCAGCATCCTGCATCCAGCATCCTGCATCCTGCATCCTGTATCCTGTATCCTGTATCCTGCAGCCTGCATCCTGTATCCTGAATCCCACTTCCCCAATCCTGCCATTTTTTCACATTTTATCACATGGCATAATCATTGACAAAGATGGGTTGTAACCATTAAAATTTATATCATGGGAAAGATAATAGGAATTGACCTGGGAACCACCAACAGTTGTGTATCGGTAATGGAAGGCAACGAACCGGTGGTAATTGCAAATGAGGAAGGCCGCCGTACAACCCCGTCGGTAGTGGCTTTTCTTAAAAACGGAGAGCGTAAAGTGGGCGATCCAGCCAAGCGCCAGGCCATAACCAACAGCCAAAACACCATCAGCAGCGTAAAGCGTTTTATGGGCCGCCGCTTTGATGAGGTGGGCGAAGAAATAAAACACTGGAGTTATAAAGTAGCGCAGGGTGACAATAATACACTGCGTATTGACATAGATGGCAGATTATACACGCCGCAGGAAATTTCTGCGATGGTGCTGCAGAAAATGAAAAAAACTG
>JANOGE010000174.1:0-7565 GCA_031414035.1 Chitinophagaceae bacterium
TATGTTACTCTTTCTGCCTTTGGTCAAAGCAGTGTCTGGAAAACAACAAATTTAAACGGTGCTCCTCCAACCTGGACGGCTGTTTCAACCGGGCTTCCATCCGTACCCGTTAATTCATTAATTGTAAATCCATTAAATTCAAACCATCTTTTTGCAGGAACAGATATTGGAGTATATGGTTCAATTAATGGAGGTACTTCCTGGTTTCCTGCCGGTACAGGTTTGCCTACGGTAGCCGTGTTTGGAATGGCCATTACTGCCGGAGGTAAATTACGAATAGCTACTCATGGAAAAGGTATGTGGGAAATTAATGTACTTGCTGCACTTCCTGTTTCTTATCTCTCATTTATTGCTTTTGAAAAACCGGAAGGAAAAGTTACGCTGGAATGGAAAACAGCTTATGAAAATAATAATAAAGGATTTGAAATTGAAAGAAGCATTTACAGGGATAATAATGCGGCATTAAACTTTGAAAAGACAGGATTTATTACAGGCAATGGCACCTCTTCCAATGAACATAATTATGTTCATATTGACAACCCAACCGGTGGAAAAAAATTCATGTACAGGCTAAAACAAATAGATAATGATGGAAGATTTAAATATTCAGAAACCCGGCTTGTTACTTTATCAGGCTTAAAAGACAAATTATATGATGCTTATCCCAATCCGGCTGATGCTA
Organism: Chitinophagaceae bacterium; assembly: GCA_031414035.1. GTDB lineage: Bacteria > Bacteroidota > Bacteroidia > Chitinophagales > Chitinophagaceae > Ferruginibacter. The sequence continues at coordinate 683 of JANOGE010000174.1, forward strand.
CCAGTATCATTAAGTATCAATTGGGTAATGAAAGCCAGGTGGACATTGCTTTATATGATTTAACGGGTAAAAGAATAAGGTCATTAATAAATACCCGGCAGGAAGGGGGCATATACCAGGTAACATTAAAAACCGATGACCTGCCTTCCGGTACTTATGTTTATAAAATGATCGCAGGTAATATGCAGCTTTCTAAAAAAATGATTATCCGGCACTGATCAATTTAAGATGATACCGAATAGGTAAGTTTTAACCCGGTAATACCCGAAAAAACAAGTATTAACCGGGTTTTTTTTTCAATTCATTAGTTTGCCATGATTGGACTAATGGCTATGACAACGAATGCTATTGAAAAATTATAATTGAAAAATAAAAAAACTCCCTTGAACAAATTCATGTTAAGGGAGAAAAGTATTTTAATACTGATAATTTATTATTGCCCTCTCCTTACCTTAGGCCGTTGGTTTGGTCTTATCTGATCGTTCCTTTGTTTTACACGGTCTAAAAGCCTGCGTTTAAATTCACCATCCATCCTGAAAAAACGTTCGCAACGGTTGGTACCAAGTATTTTATTGAAATTATCCTGGTATCTCTTTTTAATATTTAAAAGAGACTGCTGTTTTTCCAGTTCCGGCATATCGGTTTTTACCGCTTTTAAATCAGTTGTAAATTGTGAATGAACCGGCCAGAATTTTTGTGCTTCGTCGGGTGTGAGTGCCAGTTGCTGGGATATATAAGCTACATAAAGAGCCTGTATTTTTTCCTGTTGTTTGGCTTCATTACCCGGCTGGTTTTCCTGTGCTTTTACAGCAAAAAAACTACCGGTAAAAAGAGTTAAAAAGAGTACATATTTTTTCATGATTGCGTTTAATTTTTTAAACTGTTTACATTAATGCTGTTGAGGTATTTATCCAATGCCTTTTCATCTATCAAATAATCTTCCTGTGAAGGCAATTCATTTTCGTCAACACTACCGGCAACCAATGCTGCATCTACATCACTGCCATTTGCCTTAAGGTATTTTACAATGTCTGCATCATTGATCCCTGCCAGTACTTCTTCAAATTTATTTTCGCTGGCTATTTGTGTACCCTGTGCAATAACCGGATCAATACTATCTTTTTTACCCATTGTTAATTTAAAAACACTCAGTACCATTATGCCGGTAAAAGCAGCGGCGATTGCATACTTAAATAAAGCAATGCTGCGCTTTCTCATAACAATCACTTTCTGATGCTGAGGCTGTACCCTATTCAACATATGGTCACTTAACCCTTCAAAATATCCTTTTGGCACTTCAAATACATTTTCGTTTTGAATGCTGTATAACATCGGGGATAATGCCTTTAATTCATCGGAGGCATTTTCTGTTTCCATTACTTTAATCTTACTTAAAATGGTATCAGCCAGGTTATCAAAATATCCCGGTGGCACGTTGCCGGTGACCGGATTGGAAATGGTATCAATATGTATATTTTTTTCACCGGCTATCCCTATCAAAATATCTGTACTCAGGTTTTCAAAATATCCCTGAGGTACTGTAAAAACATTCACTTTCTCCATACCCGCAATGAAGGGGCTTAACTCTTTTAATTCATTCAATATGTCTATTCTGTTTTCCATTACTTAGGTCAGACGATTTATACAGCTGAAAGTTTAACGATTTAGTATAAAATTTTCAATTTTCTTAACTGCATGATGATAGCTTGCTTTTAATGCCCCTTCACTGGTTTCCAAAATCTTACTCATTTTTTCATAAGGCATTTCATCATAGTATCGCAAATTAAACACAACTCTTTGTTTTTCAGGTAATTGCTGTATAGCCACCTGAAGTTTCCACTCCAGTTTATTTGCATCAAAATGTTTATCGGCCTGTAAACGGTTGCTTAATCCACTTTCCACATCACTTAAAGAAACAGAAGCTCTTTTTTTCTGCTGTTCAATAAAAGTCAGGCATTCATTGGTAGCTATGCGGTAAAGCCAGGTGTACAGTTGGCTATCTTCCCTGAAATTTTCAAGGCCATTCCATACTTTAATAAACATATTTTGTAAAACATCATTGGCATCTTCATGTTCAACCACCATACGGCGGATATGCCAGTAAAGTTTTTGCTGGTATTTTTTTATAATGAGGGTGAAACTGCGTTCTTTAGAAGCAGGTTCCCGGAACCGGATCAGAAGTTCTTTATCGTCTAAATGTTCAGTCATACAGGTTGAGCGTAAAAATAAAAAAACCAATCGTAAGATTGGCTTTTTATATAAAGGTTTAATATGCCTTATTTTCTGGATATTACTTTTTCGGCTGCAGCTACAATATGGCTGGTATCTAAACCGTATTTTACTAAAAGTTCCATCGGCTTACCACTTTCTCCAAACGTATCGTTGGTTCCAATATACTCAATAGGTATCGGGCAATATTTTGATGCGGTTTGTGCAATGCTGTCGCCCAGGCCCCCAATAATATTATGTTCCTCGGCAGTTACTGCACATTTGGTTTTACTTATGGATGCAATAACGGCTTTTACATCCAGTGGTTTGATGGTGTGTATGTTTATAATTTCAACGCTTATTCCCTTTTCTTCCAGGATTTTTCCTGCTTCAATGGCTTTCCAAACCATATGGCCACAGGCAAAAATGGTTACATCAGTTCCAACAGAAAATGGCTGTGCTTTACCAATTACAAAATCGGTTTCACTGGTAAAAATGGGCCATACCGGCCGGCCAAAACGTAGGTATACGGGGCCTTCGTGATCTGCTATTGCCATGGTTGCAGCCTTTGTCTGATTATAATCAGCAGGTACAATTACCGTCATTCCGGGCAACATTTTCATCAAACCAATATCTTCTAAAATCTGATGAGTAGCGCCGTCTTCCCCTAAAGTAAGGCCGGCATGAGATGCACATATCTTTACATTTTTGCCGCTGTAGGCAATACTCTGGCGAATCTGGTCATATACCCTGCCGGTTGAAAAATTGGCAAAGGTGGTAGTAAAAGGTATTTTTCCGCCGATCGTCAACCCTGCTGCAATACCCATCATATTTGCTTCGGCAATACCACACTGAATAAAACGTTCAGGAAATTCCTTAATAAACCCGTTCAGCTTTAACGATCCGGCAAGATCTGCCGTAAGGGCAACTATATTGGAATTTTTTCTTGCCGCTTCTAAAATACCATCACCAAAACCACTTCGGGTATCTTTATTCCCCGTAACCTGAATATCATTGAGCATAAATAAAAAAATTGATCGCTGTTTAAAATAGCGGTAAAAGTAAAAGAAAGATTTGAATGATAATAAAGGCAACATAAAAAGTTGCCCACATTGCTTTAGTGAATTCTATAAATTATTCCCGGTTTTCTAATCAGAAACTTCAGACGCAGTGTAATATTTGAGGTTATTTGTTTTTACAAATGAAATTATACTTAAAAGCCTGGATAAAGTAATACTATACTTACTGCCGGTATTTATCTCATGCGCCACAAAAACAGCACAGCTATTGTTATTTTTTGCCGATTGCAATACACTGATAATATCCTCATCGCTGCGATTGCTGCTTTTATCTATACCCAGGCCATACAGCACGTCATTATTTTGTGTTGCGATAATACTTTTAGAAAAATCCTGGGTACCGTTAAGCGCTCTTACACTTTTGAAATAACGCATCAGTAATTTATCAAACAAACCATTATGTGCACCATACGGATAAGCAAATGTTGTTGGATAAAACCCATCCTGGTTCATCAGTTTAAGTCCGGCTTCCACTTCAAAACGCATTAATTCATCTACCGTATGATTCTGCTTATAAACATAATCCTCCATATTGTAATGATTGGTAGAATGAAAGGCAATTTCGTGCCCATAGCTTTTTATAATAGACAGTTTTTTCTTTTGATCGTTGGTAAAACGGTTGTATTTACAAATATAAAAAGTGGCTTTTACTCCAAAACTATCCAACAACGGTAAATACTTAACCCAATTTTCCACCCGGTTATCATCAAAGGTTAAAACAATACCAGGCTCCTTCATATACCCATCCTTTGTAAATTTTTTACAGCCCGGGAATACGTTAATAATGATCAGCAGGGCACAGAATGCCGCAACATTTTTTTTGGTCATAAACCGTTTTTTTAAAACAGGTGCTTTAAACAGGATGTTGAAGCTTGATGGTGGCCTGTGGGGGAGTAAGCGAAGATAATAGAATAAGTTAATTTAACCCAGCAATTTGTGTATTAAAAAGATTTTCATCGTTTTTTAGCTTTAATTCCCATTTCCAGGCAGTCAGCATCATTTCCTGCAAACTGAATTTAGGTGTCCATCCCAACAGGTTTTTAGCCTTATCATTATTGGCATAAATAGCTATAATATCTCCTGGCCGGCGGGGGCCAATCCGGTAATTGAGTTTAACGCCACTGACCTTTTCAAATTCGGTAATAATTTCCAAAACACTTATGCCATTTCCGGTACCTAAATTAAATACATCGCAATTGGTTTCATTCTTATTCCGGATAAGATGGTTAAGTGCCAGGGTATGTGCATGTGCAATATCACAAACATGAATAAAGTCCCTTATACAACTCCCGTCACGGGTAGGGTAATCATTTCCCAATACCTGCATTATTGGTAATTTGCCAATGGCTGTTTGGGTTATGGCAGGAACCAGGTTTTCCGGCTTACCCAGAGGCAGTTCGCCCATTAAAGCGGATGGATGTGCGCCAACAGGATTAAAATACCGCAGTAAAATAGCGTTATGCTTATTACTATTAACAGCTTCCCTCACAATCAGTTCTCCCATTTGTTTTGTAGCTCCGTATGCTGATTCAGCCGCCTTCATTGGAGCTTCTTCTGTAACCGGTATCTGGTCCGGATTACCATACACGGTGCAGGAAGAAGAAAAAACGAAATTGGAGACATTAAACTCATCGGCACATTTTAAAATATTGATGAGAGAGTTTAAATTATTTTCAAAATAAAGCAACGGTTTTTTAACGGATTCACCAACTGATTTATAAGCAGCAAAATGGATGATCCCTTTGATATCCGTGTTTTCCTGGAAAATGGCAACCGTATCATCATAAATACACAGATCAACCTTATAGTTTTTGATTTTTTTCCCGGATATCTTTTCAACAGATTCTAAAATATTTTCATTGCTCCTGGAGTTATTATCAGCAGAGATAACTTCAAAACCATTTTCAATCAAGTCAACTAAGGTATGTGCGCCAATATAACCACATCCACCGGTAACCAAAATTTTATCCATATGCAAAGAAAACAAAAATCACTCAATAGCATTGAGTGATTTGTAATTATTTTTGAGGGACTTTTACTTAATAAATAAATGAACAACATAATACACGCCAGCAGCCAATAATCCACTTACGGGGATTGTTAAAATCCATGCCCAAAGCAGGTTTACTGTTACGCCCCATCGCACCGCACTTAAGCGTTTGGTAGCACCGGCGCCTATTATGCTTCCGGTAATAGTATGCGTAGTAGAAACAGGTATTCCCATTTGACCGGTAAAAAACAAGGTAAATGCACCAGATGTTTCTGCAGCAACACCTTCCAATGGCGTAACTTTCGTGATCTTGGTTCCCATTGTTTTTACAATTTTCCAACCACCGCTCATAGTACCAAATCCTATTGCTACATAGCAGGCAATCGGTACCCAATTGGGCAGATCAGAAAAATTCTGTATTGTTCCATTTGCAATTAATGCAGCACCAATAATGCCCATAACTTTTTGTGCATCATTTCCACCATGCCCGATGCTGAATGCAGCCGAACTTAAAAGCTGAAGTTTTTTAAACATGTTGGCAACTTTAAAAGCGGTTGGAGTCCTTATTTTTTCAACATATATATAAACCAGGCAAAATAATATTGATGTACAAATGATCCCCCAAATGATCACACTGTTCTCGGCTTTATCAATATCTTTTGCCAGTGCTTTTTCAATACTGAATGAAGTAATTTTCTTTTTTACTTTTTCTTTATTAATCGCATTGATAGGATATATTGCATGTATGGCAACAAGGGTACTGTCTGCCGTAATTTCCTTTGCTAAAAACAATTTTATCGGGACCTTATATTTTTCTGTAACGTCTTTTGCAATTTTGTATTCAGCATTTGCTTTTTTGTCACTGGCAGCTTTTGCTTCTAATACCAAAAAGTCGTTTGCATTACGTACATCATCCTTTAACCTGCTGGCTTCAATATCTTTTAACCACCCATTATAAGTTGCCTGTTTCGCAATATTTTTTGCGCCAAGTTTATCATAATCATCAATGAGTAACGAAATTTTATTATAGTTGGGTATTGCCTTATCCAGCTTTTCTTTTGCGGTAACATAGGCTTTTATAAGGGCTGTATCATTAGGATTCTTTTCTTTTTTGGTTAATGTTTCGCTTACTTCTATTTTATACTTATCCACTTTCAAAAACTTCTCCAGGTTTTCATTCATTTTACTGTTTTCAAAATAGTCGAATAAAAAAACAGTTAATATGGTAAGCAACGCTATAATGCCAATCCTGGCCCATACATTTCGCATAATGGTTACTATGGTTATAAAAATGGAAATGGCCATACCAATAAGCGGAGCGAGAAATATGAATATCACCGTTTTGATGATAATGTCTGATTCTACGATCTTGCCCCAACTTATTCCAAAGCCCTTTACCGTTATAGCATGTGCAATGGCAGCACCGGCAAAACCGCCTATCAACGTATGAGAAGATGATGAAGGTATACCATACCACCAGGTTAATAAATTCCAGAATATCGCGGCAATAAGTCCGGATAATATTACCGGCAGGGTAATAAATTCTTTATTAACCGTTTTACTGATCGTGTTTGCAACGGCATGATCTTTAAAAATAAAATAAGCT
>JANOGE010000175.1:0-8619 GCA_031414035.1 Chitinophagaceae bacterium
CATATAAAGCCCAATAGCCGACCCTATTGCTCCTCACAAAAAAGGTGAAAATAAAAAAGCGATTAAGCTAAAAATTGATTTTAACTTAATCGCTTTACAAGTTCTATCCTAAAAAGAGAGCTTTTTCAGTGCCCTCCAAAACGGCTGCCCTTTTTTATTCCCCGGCTATATTTTTTCATATACTAAAAATTCCCAGGGCTGCATTTCTAAAAACGTTTCAGCCGTTAACTGAATTCGCTTTTTACTGAATACATTAATAAATAAACCATGAATACTATCGTCTTTTAATGAAAACCCGGTTTTTTTATTGCATAAATTAAGTAAAACCAATACCTCATCATTTTTATTTTTCCGTAAAAAGGCCATTATACTTTTATCATCACCGGTTTCTATAATTCGGGTGGTAACAGCAGGGTCAGCACTCCGTAGTGCAGGATTTTTTTTTCTAATTTCACACAACTGTTTATAAAATTCATGTAATGCAAATTCCCCGTTCCATGCAATGACATCTTTTTCAAAAAATTTCAGTCGTTTCAGGTTAGGCATTTCCTGCCCGCTGTAGATCATGGGTATCCCGTTCCAGGTAAAACTGAATACAGCCAGGGCCATGGCCATATCTCCATATTTTTCGTACTCCGTGCCATTCCATGTATTTTCATCATGATTACTGGTAAAGTACATCCGGTAAGCAGCGGCAGGAAAATCATTTTCATATTTTTGAAGTACGTTTTGCAGTCCGGCCAGCCCGGTCCGCTGTTTATAATAATCTTCCGTCTTGTGCATCCATTCCCAGGTAAAAGAGGCATCAAAAACCTGATGATAACTGATCTCCTCTGTTTCGGCCAGCCAGAATAAATTTTCTTTTAAAGGTTCTATCTCTCTTCTTGCTTTTATCCAGAATTCAAGTGGGGTAAGATGGGCAAGATCTGCCCGGAAACCATCAATATCAAAATCAGTTACCCAAAATTTCATGGCGCCGATCATTGCATCCCGCTGTGCTTCATTTGAATGATCGATCTGTATCACATCTGTCCAGTCATAAGGTGTTTTAAAATTACCGTCACTTTCCTTAACAAAATATTCAGGGTGGTCAATTGTCCACACATTATCCCAGGCTGCATGATTGGCCACCCAATCCATAATTACTTTCATTCCTGATGCGTGTGCCTGGCTAACCAGGTTTTTAAAATGTTCAGCCGTTCCGAATTCGGGATTAACCGCATAATGATCCATTATGGAATAATAACTTCCCCATTCCCCTTTCCTGTTTTTATGACCGATCGGGTGTACCGGCATAAACCACAATACTTCCACTCCCATTTCCTTTAACCTAGGCAATTCTTTTGCAAAAGCAACAAAAGTTCCTTCTACCGTATATTGCCTTACATTCACTTCATAAATATTGGTATCCGCCAGCCAGTCTGCCCGTTTAAATAATCTGTCCGTCATATTATGATCCTGTTATATTGAGTTGAATAAAAATCCGATTTTATTTGATGATGCTATTTATTATTCAAATGTAACAACTGCTTATGAATAAGTATGGAATGTTATTTTACGCCTCAACCATGTACCTTTGCAGCTGTTATATACGACCATGAAACAATTTACTGTTCCCATCATTTACCGCAGCCCTTTGATAGCAGCAATAAAAAATAAACGCAGGCTGCAGGATAAAATGAAAAAAGATTTTACTCCTGCCTTACTTGATTTTGGCCCTCTTCAGATTTACCTTGCCCGGCATTTCGGGTTTTGTTACGGGGTAGAAAATGCGATTGAAATTGCTTTCAGAACCATTGATGAAAATCCGGGGAAACGGATCTTTTTACTGAGTGAGATGATCCATAATCCCCAGGTAAATGCCGACCTGTTGGAAAAGGGTGTTCAATTTTTACAGGATACAAATGGCCAACAGGTTATTCCGTTTGCCTCATTAACGGCAGCCGATATTGTGATCATTCCTGCATTTGGCACTACGCTGGCGATTGAAAAAAAGCTGGAAGAAACCGGTATTCAAACACATAAATACAATACCACCTGCCCTTTTGTGGAAAAAGTATGGAACCGCAGTGAACAGATCGCAAAAAATAAGTATACCGTTGTGGTACATGGCAAGCCTGCACACGAAGAAACCAGGGCTACTTTTTCACATGCTTCAGCCCATATAGCTACGGTTATTGTAAATGATATGGCTGATGCCATTGCTTTGAGCAAATATATTACCGGTGAAAAGATTGCTGCCGGTTTTGAAAAAGAGTTTGCCGGAAAATTTTCAGAAGGCTTTGATGTTACCACTCACCTGGAACGTATTGGAGTAGTAAATCAAACCACCATGCTGGCCAGTGATACACAGGCTATTTCTGATTTTTTAAAACGGGTGATGCTTAAAAAATACAGGCTGGAAGAAAACAGTATTGAAGAACGGTTTGCTGATACCAGGGATACATTGTGCTACGCAACCAATGATAACCAGTCAGCTGTTTATGGATTACTGGAAACCCGGGCAGATATTGCCATTGTAGTTGGCGGATACAACAGCAGTAATACCTCTCACCTGGTAGAATTATGCGAGGAAAAATTACCCACTTATTTTATTAATTCAGAAGAAAATATTTTTTCGGCGAAAAAAATACTGCACTACAACCTGCATACCAAACAGGAAATAATGACGGATAATTTTTTGCCTGAAAGCGGGAAACCCAGGATCTTAATTACAAGCGGGGCAAGTTGTCCGGATGCATTGGTAGAAGAAGTAATAAATAAACTGGTTTCATTTTTCCCGGGGGCTTTAACCGGTGAAGAAGTAATAACCCGGTTTTTATAAATGGAAAGAGCCCCCGTACAGGACGGAGGCATCTTTCTGATCGTGCTTGGTTATCTGGTATTTTTAATTACTTAACTAATCTTTTTATTATCATTGTTTCGCCTGCCTGAACTCTAATGCTGTATAATCCCTTTAACAGGTTACTTAAATTATCGATAGTCACATTTGTAATACCTTTACTAATATCCGTTTGCCGGCTGATTAACAGTTTACCTGTATTGTCATATAAACTTATGATTGTACGTACCCTTGCATCACTAGCTATGGTCACATTAAGTTTATCAATAAACGGCTCAGGATAAATTCCGGTAATATTAATTCCTTCCACTTTCACATTTACCACTTCAATATTACTGTATTGAAATTTTCCGTCTCTATCCTGTAATTTAAGCCGGTAATAGTTGATGCCTACCGCTGATTTAATGTCAATAAAAGTATACTCAACTTCTTTGTCACTGTTGCCCCTGGCCATTACCTGTCCTACCTGGATAAAAATAATTCCATCTTCACTTCTTTGAATCTCAAAATGACTGCTGTTACTTTCCTGTAAACTTTTCCAGTATAAATGAGATTTACCCTTTGAATAATATCCCTTTAAGGGTGTTAAAACCACAGGCAGGGTACCCATTACAGGTATGATGCCTGGCATAATCATTGAATAATTTATATCCGAAATCTTTCCGGCAAAAGTATCAGTTGGTTTACCAATACCTGACAAAAATATGATCGTAAATACGAGTACACATTGTTGTATATACTTACCAACTTGTGGAGTAGTGTTCTTTTTCATCTTGTTAGGTTTCTTTTAACAGAAATAAGCATTGTCAATAACCGACAATTTTGATGCTTTCAAAGGAATTGGAAGAAATGTATAACGATATGATCAGAAGATAAATTCTCTGTAAAATAATAGTGGTGTATGGGTTTCAGAGGCTTTTAGAAGGATATAATTTATTTAATATTTGTTGCCATTGCTGCAACGCATTATAAATAATGACAGGGAATTAAAAAAATTTTAAATGGGATATTAAACGGATTGAAAATGATCCTCTTTTTTATGGGTACTTTCCTAAGAAGAATGTAAATGTAAGTATTGTTGTTTACTTATGCAAGCCTTTTCACTTTTTTTTTGTAAAATCCAATGCCATTTTCAGTTGTTCAGTTACACTCATATTAGTATTATCTATTTCCACGGCATCCTTAGCTTTCCGTAAAGGACTTATTTCCCGGTTAGAATCGATATAATCACGCATTTCAATATTGTTTTTTACTTCCTCAATGGTAATATTCGGATTCTTATTATAAAGCTCCTTAAATCTCCTTTCTACCCTTACCGCAGTATCGGCCGTCATAAATATTTTCAACTCTGCTTTAGGAAATACGGTTGTTCCTATATCTCTGCCATCCATGACTATACCTTTATGCTTTCCTAATTTCTGCTGTTGGGCTACGGCAAATGACCTCACTTCTTTAATAGCAGCTACTTCACTTACTTTTTCGGCAATGACCAGGTCCCGTATCACATATTCCACATTTTCTTCATTCAGGAATATCTCTGATTGCTGGGAGGCGGCATTGTAGTGAAATTCAATAACAATATTTTTTAATGCATTAGCCACCTCATTTTTATCCGTCCAGTCTATATGATTACGTAAAAAATATAATGTTATGGCACGGTACATAGCGCCACTATCTACATAAACATATCCGAGTTCTTTTGCCAGTTGTTTAGCCAGTGTACTTTTTCCGCAGGATGACCAGCCATCAATGGTTACAATAATTTTGCCATTCATGATACCGCAAAAATGGTTCAAAAAAATGCGAATTCAAAATGAATTTAAAATATAAATGCCACCCCATACAAAGCGGGGTGGCATTTATTTTAATGAAGTAACTGGTATCCTTATACTTCCGATTTCTTCTCTTTCTTTTTTTCTTCCGTCTTTAAAGTGAATTTTATCTTTTCTGACGTTTCATCTAATCCGGCAACCATAATATCGCCATTCTTGATGTTCATATTAAGGATCTCTTCTGCCAGCGGGTCTTCCAGGTATTTTTGAATAGCCCGGTGAAGGGGCCTTGCCCCAAATTGAGGATCATGGCCTTTTTCTGCTATAAAATTCTTGGCCTCCGGTGATAACTCCATAGAAAATCCAAGATTTGTCAATCGCTTCATTACACCCTGCATCAAAATATCAATGATCTCAAAAATATTTTCTTTACTCAATGAATTAAAGACTACTACATCATCAATTCTGTTCAAAAACTCAGGACTGAAAGTACGTTTGAGTGCTTTTTCAATCACTGCTTTATTATTTTCATCTGCATTTTCCATCCGGTTGGCAGTAGCAAAACCTACTCCGTCACCAAAATCCTTTAACTGCCGGGCACCTATATTTGATGTCATGATGATAAGGGTATTCTTAAAATCAACTCTCCGGCCCATCCCATCTGTTAATTGCCCATCATCCAGTACCTGCAACAAAATATTATAAATATCGGGGTGTGCTTTTTCTATTTCATCCAGCAGAATAACACAATAAGGTTTCCGGCGTACTTTTTCGGTCAACTGGCCCCCTTCTTCATATCCAACGTATCCCGGAGGTGCCCCTATCAAACGGCTTACCGTAAATTTCTCCATGTATTCGCTCATATCGATCCGGATCAGTGAATCATCACTATCAAACATATACCGGGCGAGTGCACGGGCCAGTTCTGTTTTACCAACACCGGTAGGTCCCAGGAAAATAAATGTACCGATCGGTTTTTTAGGATCTTTTAATCCAACCCGGTTACGCTGAATGGCTTTTACCACTTTTGAAATAGCCTCCTGCTGTCCAACCACGGCACCCTGCAGATCAGTTGCCATACGGCGCAGCTTTTCGGTTTCGGCCTGTACCATACGTTTTACAGGAATACCTGTCATCATACATACCACTTCGGCAATATCTTCTTCTTCTATGGGAAAACGTTTATGTTTACTTTCTTCTTCCCAGGCATTCTTTGCAGTTTCAAGGTCTTCCTGTAATCTTTTTTCGGTATCTCTTAAAGATGCCGCTTCTTCAAATCGCTGGCTTTTGACGACTTTATTTTTTTCTAATTTAATATCTTCGATCTTTTTTTCCAGTTCAATGATCCCTGTTGGTACATTAATATTTTTAATATGCTTCCTGGCCCCCACTTCATCCAGTACATCAATAGCTTTATCCGGCAATAACCGGTCTGTCATGTAACGGTCGCTTAGTTTTACACAGGCCTCAATGGCTTCCTGGCTATAGGTTACATTATGGTAATCCTCGTACTTGCTTTTTATATTATTTAATATTTCAATGGTTTCTTCAACAGAAGGTTGCTCAACAAGTACTTTTTGAAAACGACGATCCAAAGCACCATCTTTTTCGATATGCATCCGGTATTCATCCAATGTAGATGCGCCAATACATTGCAGTTCGCCCCTTGCCAAAGCCGGTTTAAAAATATTGGAAGCATCTAATGAACCACTGGCCCCGCCGGCACCAACAATGGTGTGTATCTCATCAATAAATAAAATTACATCCCGGTTTTTTTCCAGTTCATTCATTATGGCTTTCATCCTTTCCTCAAACTGACCACGATACTTCGTTCCTGCAACCAAAGCGGCCAGGTCGAGGCTCACCACTCTTTTATCAAACAAAACACGGGATACTTTACGCTGAACAATGCGTAAAGCCAGCCCCTCTACAATGGCGGTTTTACCCACTCCAGGTTCACCAATTAAAATGGGATTATTTTTTTTACGGCGGGATAAAATCTGAGATACCCGTTCAATTTCAGTTTCTCTTCCTACTATAGGGTCCAGCGATCCATTCTCGGCTAACCGGGTAATATCCCTGCCAAAATTATCAAGCACCGGAGTTTTTGTTTTGGGCTGGTTGGCCGTACCTGCCCGTTGTGCTTTTTGCTGACCATATTGTTTTTTTTCTTCATCAAAATCTTCATCCCCTTCATCACTGAATTCAGCTGCCGGCGGGTTGCTTGTTACAAACCCTAATTCATTTTTAAACACATCGTAATCCACATCAAACTGGTTTAATATCTGAGTGGCAATATTTTCTTTATTTTTTAAAATAGAAAGCATGAGGTGTTCACTTTCTACCAATGCACTTTTTTGTGCTTTGGCCTCAAGTACAGTGATACGAATAACTTTTTCGGCCTGTTTGGTTAACGGAAGCGAATTAATGTTGGCGATATTTTTGCCTGTTTTATCCTTAACGGCAATTTCAATCTCTTTACGGAGTTCGAAGAGGTCGATATTGAGTGATTTCAATATTTTAACAGCAGTATTCTCTCCATCCCTTATCAATCCCAGTACCAAATGCTCTGTTCCAATAAAATCATTTCCTAACCGCAGTGCTTCCTCACGGCTATAGGAGATTATTTCTTTTACCTGTGCTGAAAAATTATTATCCATTTTATATTGAATTTAGCTTGTACAATAATAACGTATATTTCAAGGATATAGTTTGCTGAAGGCAGGAAATGTTAATATGTTAAAAAGTTAAAATCCGCAATTTGTGTCTTATTAACTCCAACAAAAGCTCCATAAAACTTTCCCTATTCAGGGTTTAAAAATCATCAATAACAAAATTTCCTTTACTTTACAAATAACAACCCACTGGGTTTTGTATACTAAATATTAACTTCAACCCGTTTCAATGAATGTCAAAATAGATACCAAAGAAAGATTTACGGTTATTACGCCGGAAGAAGCCCATTTATCTGTTAATATGACAGAAGAACTTGGTCATTTGTTGCTTGGATACCTGCAAAAAGACATACCCCATATTGTTTTTAATATGCAGGCGGTTCAAACCGTTGATGAATCAACGGGCGAAAAACTGGCTCAAATTCAACAACAGTTCTATGAAAAGAATTGCTCATTTGTTATCTGTACTATGCAGGCGCCGGTAAGCGAACTATTAAACAAAAAAGAGCTTTTAGAAATGATGAATGTTACCCCATCAGAAAGCGAAGCATGGGATATAGTGCAAATGGAAGAAATTGAGAGGGAACTTTCAGGATGGGAAGATTAAAATAAAACTTGCTGCTTAACACATGCAACATAACTTTATAAAACAACAGCTAATTATAAATTTATTTACCACCATTTAACAACTAATAAATAATCCGTCTTGTTTGCATTAACTATACTTGGAAACAATTCTGCCATTCCTGCTTTTGACAGAAACCCTACCGCCCAGGTATTGCAAACCATGGATGAGGGTTTTTTAATTGATTGCGGCGAAGGAACACAGATGCAGCTTTCCAAATACAAAGTAAAGCGCAGCAAAATAAATCACATCTTCATTTCCCACCTTCACGGTGATCATTATTTTGGTTTAATTGGTTTACTTACCAGCATGAGCCTGCTCAACCGTACACAGGACCTGCACTTATATGCACCCCCTGAACTGGAACAGATCATCTACCTGCAACTGAATTTTGCGGCTACACATTTATCTTACCGGTTGTATTTTCATTCTTTGGAAAAAGAAGGATTGATCGTTGACGAAAAAAAAATTCAGGTTGAATGTTTTAAAGTACAGCACCGGATTGCCTGCTGGGGATTTTTATTCAGGGAGAAAAGGAACCTGAGAAGGGTTAATGCCGAAAGGGCCGGGATCTATGAGATACCTGCTGCCTTTTATGAAAAACTTCAGCAGGGCTTTGATTATGTAAATAAAAAAGGGACCATTGTGCCCAATGAAGAAGTTACCATCGCTGCTCCTAAACCAAGATCCTATGCCTATTGTGCA
>JANOGE010000176.1:0-1906 GCA_031414035.1 Chitinophagaceae bacterium
CATCAATACGATGAGCCTGGGCGGTATGGCTATTGCTATTGGTGCATTGGTTGATGATGCCATTATAGATGTAGAAAATGTATTTAAACGGTTGAAACAAAATGTTGCGAAACCGGAAGTTGAGCGAAAGAACAAACTGGATGTGATATTTGATGCTTCAGTAGAAATTAGGACATCCATTATAAATGCAACATTTATAATCATCGTTGCATTTGTTCCTCTTTTCTTTTTGTCAGGAATGGAGGGCAGATTGTTAGCACCGCTGGGTATTGCCTTTATTGTTTCACTTTTTGCTTCATTAATTGTTGCCATTACTATCACACCTGTTTTGTGCAGCTACTTGCTTACAAGTGATAAAATGCTGAAAAGGCAACATAAAGAAAGCTGGATAGTCCGAAACCTCAGCAAAGCGTATGAAGGAGGTTTGAAAAGTGCAATGAATTTTAAAAAATCAATCATCGGAATTGCTTTAGCATTATTTATTGGCGCTTTGGTTTTAATTGGTTTCTTAGGCAGGAGTTTTTTACCGGAGTTTAATGAAGGTTCATTGGTAGTGAGTGCTACCAGCTTGCCGGGTATCTCACTGGAAGAAAGCAACAAGATTGGTGCAAATGTTGAAAAGGCTTTATTGTCAATTCCAGAAATTACAATCACAACAAGAAGAACAGGCCGTGCAGAACTGGATGAACATGCACAGGGAGTAAATGCTTCGGAAATTGATGCCCCATTTGTTTTGAAAGAACGAAGCAGAGAGGAATTTATGAAGGATGTAAGGCAGAAACTGGCAGGCGTTTCGGGAGTAAATATTACTATTGGTCAACCCATCGGCCACCGGATAGACCATATGCTTTCCGGCACAAGAGCCAATATTGCGATCAAAATATTCGGCACTGATCTGAATAGACTCTTTACAATCTCGAATCAAATTAAAACTACCATTGAAGGTGTAAACGGGTTGGTTGATCTAAGTGTAGAGCAACAGATACAGATTCCGCAGGTGCAGATAAAAGCCAACAGGGATATGCTGAGTAAATACGGCATCACTATTGGTGAATTTGCCGAGTTTACAGACATTGCTTTTGCAGGCGAAAAAGTTTCTGAAGTGTATGAAGGCAACCAGCGTTTTGATTTGGT
The DNA here is from genome assembly GCA_031414035.1 of Chitinophagaceae bacterium. Lineage (GTDB taxonomy): Bacteria > Bacteroidota > Bacteroidia > Chitinophagales > Chitinophagaceae > Ferruginibacter. The sequence goes on from JANOGE010000176.1 coordinate 1,135, forward strand.
ACTCCGTTTTGACGAAAGCAACAGGGGTAACCTGGAAAAAATAAGCAACACGTTGATTGATTCAAAAGACGGTCAGAAAATACCGCTTAATTATGTGGCCAATATTGTTTCAACCACCGGTCCCAATACCATTAACCGGGAAAATGTGCAACGAAAAACGGTAGTGTCAGCCAACGTTGCAGGCCGTGACCAGAAAAGTGTGGTGGATGAAATAAGGCAAAAGATAGAGGCTAATGTAAAACTTCCGGAAGGATACAGAATTGAATACGGGGGTCAGTTTGAATCAGAAGCGGAAGCATCCAAAACATTATTGGCAACTTCACTGCTTGCACTGTTGGTTATTTTCTTTTTACTCTATATGGAGTTTAAGAATGTAAAGATCTCTGCCATTATTTTACTGAACTTGCCGCTGGCTTTAATTGGTGGGGTGTTAAGTGTATGGCTCACAACCGGAATTCTAAGTATTCCTGCCATTATTGGATTCATCACTTTGTTTGGAGTGGCCACAAGAAACGGTATTCTCCTGGTATCGCATTATAAAACGCTTTCGGCACAAGGGTTGCCTTTGTATGATACCATTATACAAGGTTCCAAAGACAGGCTGAGCCCCATTTTAATGACTGCGCTTACAGCAGGGCTTGCGTTGATACCTTTAGCTATTGGCGGCGATCTGCCCGGCAATGAAATACAAAGCCCGATGGCAAAAGTGATTTTGGGTGGCTTATTAAGCTCTACCCTGATGAATTTATTTATTGTACCCATTGTTTACTTT
>JANOGE010000177.1:0-2493 GCA_031414035.1 Chitinophagaceae bacterium
ATCGCCGTAGCTGTCAACTTTTACTACTCTTTTTTTTGAGGCTGCTTTTGTGCCCGGTGCTTTTGTACCCTGTGCTTTTGCCATAATGTAATCTAGATAGGTAATCTTTATAAAATGATCCCGTCTTGCCTGGGGCCAGACGAACTGAATCAACCCTCCTGCCGGCTTATGAGGCGATCTGGCGCTGATTCAAAAATGATAAGCCTGTATTAATTATTTTTTAGCTACTTTCTTTTTACCCGCAACGGTCTTACGCTTTCCTTTTCTTGTACGGCTGTTGGTGCGTGTACGTTGCCCGCGAACAGGCAATCCTTTACGGTGACGTAAGCCACGGTAACAGGCTATATCCAGTAAACGCTTAACGTTCATCTGGGTTTCACTGCGTAAAGCACCTTCCGTTTTAAACTCGTTATTGATAACATTACGGATAGCTGTTTGCTCATCATCATTCCACTCATTTACTTTTTTACTAAAGTCAATACCTGCTTTAGACAAAATGTACTGGGCAGTGGAACGACCTATTCCGTAAATGTAAGTGAGGCCAACTTCGCCTCTTTTATTTTTTGGTATATCTATACCGGCAATACGAGCCATAGTTTAGTTTATTGTTTGTTGTTTATAGTTTGTTGTTGTGCGTCAAGGTTATTTGTCATGGTCATCAGGAATAGCTATTGAAGGCTTAGAACAAATGACTTAATGACTAATGACCGGTCTTATCCCTGCTTTTGCTTAAAGCGGGGATTTTTTTTGTTGATCACATACAGCCTTCCCTTCCTTCTTACGATCTTGCAATCAGCGCTGCGTTTTTTTATTGAAGCTCTTACCTTCATTGTTATTTATTTTACTTTATTACTAATTATATGGTCCTGGTTTATTTATACCTGAATATGATCCTTCCTCTTGTCAGATCATATGGGCTCATTTCCACCCCTACCTTATCCCCTGGTAATATGCGTATATAATGCATCCGCATTTTGCCTGAAATGGTAGCCAAAATCTCGTGATCATTCTCCAGTTTCACCTTAAACATAGCATTGCTAAGCGCCTCTACAATTGTTCCGTCCTGTTTAATAAGTGCCTGTTTAGCCATAATTTTGGGAGCGCAAAGATAGGAGGATTAATTTAATTAACAGCAAAAAACACAGCTATTTACCAACAAATACCCTGTTTTTCCACAGAATCCAGGGATTTAAATCTCTTTTTTGCGATACCTGATGAAGAAACAGGCAATTTTGAAGTAAATCACCCGCTTAAAACAGGATTGAAATACCGGAATATACAGATCACTGAGTTCCGCTAAGTAAAAGAAGTCTCCCTATTAATTGCAGAGACTTCTTTCATATCGGTTCATAAAGTATTCAGTCAAATGATTCTTCGTTCAGGTGCACTTTGGTCATTTCGTAAAAATGATTTTGAAGCTGGTGCACATTGATGGGATGCATTACATGGCGATGTTCATCCCTGTACCAGATTTCGAATTTTGAAAAATCATTTTTTGCAGGTAACATCATTCTGAATGCACCTTTCATATACTTAACCGTTCCATCTTCATTTTCCTGTTTATGAAATTTCAGCTTTATTAACTGCTCTTCATTCAGGGCAATGGAACTCAGTTGTTCCGTCTCGTACCAGAAATCCTGGGTACCGGTATTCACACATACCTGTTTTTCATTGTGGTTCAGATCAGTCACTTCACCCTGTTTTTTGTCGCCATCGTTATCAGCTATTAAGTAATCGCCAACTTTAATTTCCTGAAATTTTATCATAGTAATTCGTTTTTGGTATGCCAATATAGTAATTTTTGTGAAATGATGAACAGGGTCAATTAAAATTATTCAGCCCAGCTCATTACATATCCTTCATTCTCTATCGACAAAGCATCTACAGTGAGTTGTAAAGGGCGAAATGTATCCACCATCACAGCCAGTTCTGCCGTTTCTTTAGCACCGATACTTTTTTCCACTGCTCCGGGATGTGGGCCGTGTGGTATTCCGGCCGGATGTAAGGTAAGCATTCCCCTGGTAACATGCTTCCTGCTCATAAACTCACCGGCTACATAATACAATAATTCATCACTATCAATATTACTGTGATTGTAAGGAGCCGGAATAGCATCAGGATGATAATCATACAGCCTTGGTACAAAGGAGCATACTACAAAGGCATTGGTTTCAAAGGTCTGGTGTACCGGGGGAGGTTGATGAACCCGGCCGGTTATAGGCTCAAAATCATGTATCGAAAAAATATACGGGTAACAACAGCCATCCCAGCCAATCACATCAAAGGGATGTGTGCCATAATGCAGGCCATATAAAATGCCTTTCTTTTTTGTTTTAATTAAAAAGTCGCCCTGCTCATCATGTGTCTTAAGATCCTGTGGGGTTCTGATATCCCGTTCGCAAAAAGGAGAATGTTCCATCAACTGGCCAAACCTGCTCATGTAGCGTTTCGGGAAACGCATGGGTGAAAATGATTCAACAATGAATAAACGGT
>JANOGE010000178.1:0-12848 GCA_031414035.1 Chitinophagaceae bacterium
GCTGAACATTCTGCTCGGCGGGATACTGCCAATTGAGGAGTTCATTTTCTTTCTGCTGACGAACGTGCTAGTGGTATTCGTAATTCCGCTAATAGATCCAACGGTATCCTTACAACGGATGGTGTTCATTTAAATGCAAAAGGAAACCAGTTGGTGGCTGATGAAATGTGGAAAGTACTAAGGGAATTAAAATAATTTCAGTGTGGAGAATCTAATTATTTTACCAATAATTTCAAACTTGTTCCGTTTACGTTAAGATAAACAGAGTAAACTATGGCTAAAGGGAAAAAGGTTTTTTCACTGATTGTATTAATAATTTACTGCCTGCCTGCTATGGCGGTTACCAGATATGTCAGCCCTTCTGGTGCCGGGTCAATGAACGGAACTTCCTGGGCCAATGCTTTTCCGGGCACATCCCTGCAGTTTGCCATATCTTCATCCATCCCCGGCGATGAAGTGTGGGTGTTGACAGGAACCTATCTTACTACAAATACCAATAACCGGAATATTTATTTCAACCTGGTGAACGGGGTTGCTGTTTATGGAAGTTTTAATGGTACTGAAACGGTCTTGTCGCAACGCAGTTTTTCCTGTGGTTTTAGTTCTGTATTAAGTGCGGAAATAGGTATAGCCGGAAATGCAGATAACAGTTATCATGTGATCAGTAACAGCAGTTTAAACAATACAGCTGTACTGGATGGTTTTATAATCAGGGATGGTCATGCTAATTTTGACCTGCTGGGTAATGATAACCGAAGCCTGGGTGGGGGAATGCTTAATAATGCGGCTAACAGCGGCACATGCAGTCCTACTGTAAGAAATTGTTTATTTACGAATAACACGGCTTTGTTTGGCGGTGGTATTTTTAATCACGGGCAAAATGCCGGCAACGCTAATCCTGTAATTACGAATTGTATATTCATGCAAAATACGGCTACAGGCGGCGGTGGTGGTATTGATAACTTTGGATATAATGGCAATGCAAGTCCTGTAATTACTAATTCCATTTTTTATATGAATACAGCAACCGACAGGGCAGGAGCTATCTACTGCTGGGGCGGGGGAAACGGTAATGCAAGTCCGGCGATCTTAAATTCTTTGTTTATAAATAATTCATCTTTTGACGGAGGCGGGATTGTTGCCGACAGATCAAATTTTGTTTCGGGTAACTCAGGTACAGCAAACCCAACTATACGAAATAGTATTTTTTGGGGAAATACAGCCGGCGGAACCGGCCCCCAGTTTTATCTTATAGGAGGTGCTGGTTTTGTGGCTACTTATTCCGCAATAGATGTGGCCAATCAAAATATACCACATACCATTACAGGGCCGGGTACGGGTAACATCGCAGTTTCGCCAGCTTTTTTAAATTTGGCTGATCCCGTAGGACCGGATAATTGCTGGTTTACCATTGATGACGGGCTGCAATTACAAATTGGCTCTGCTGGTATTGATGCCGGTGATAATACAGGAGTGCCGGTATTTGATATCCGTAATTTTAACAGGATAAGTAACGGTATAGTAGATATGTGTGCTTATGAGTTTAATTCAATAATACTTCCGGTTGAACTTTCAGGCTTTTATGGTATAGCCCGTAAAAACAGTAATATTATTTTCTGGAGTACGGCATCAGAAAATAACAGTTATGTATTCGAGGTACAGCGAAGCAACGATGCTGTTCATTTTGAAAAGATAGGTGCTGTGACTGGCTCAGGTATTAGCGGTACTGCAAGGCAATACCAGTTTGAAGATATAAAAATAGTTAACCCGGCATATTATTACCGTTTAAAGCAAATGGATAATGACGGCAAATACATTTTAAGTAATATTATTTTGCTTACAAATAAACGAAATAATCAGGATGTTCTTGTTTTTCCAAATCCGGTTATAGATAAAGCTACAATCCTGTTTCAGCAGGAAGGTTTTTTCAATGAAGAGTTCTTATTATTCAACAGAAAAGGCCAACTGGTTCACAAAATAATGGTGGATGGGAGAACAGGTTATATTAATATGGCCGGAAAGCCTGCCGGACTATATATTTTACGGAACCATAAATTGGGGATAGCCGTTAAGATCAATAAAGTGGCCTACTAATAAATTATTGCCCATTGCGGGGGAAATGTTAAAAAATACCAAAACTGTTCTACGTTTTTTATAATCCCGTTAACCCGGGATTTATTTTAAAAAAAAGATATTATCTTACCCCTGTTTACCATTCTGCATCCACACTATTTCATCCAACCCATATATTTTTTAAAATTTAAACAGTTAAGCTTTATGAAATTTATTCAGAAACAGTTACTGACTTTTGGTACCCTTGGGATTTTATTATTTGCAGCCTGTAATACAAAAACGGAAAAGGAAGAAAAGCCCCCTCTTATTGCGGTAGAGGAATTTTTTAAAAACCCCGAAAAATTTAGCTGGCGTATTTCACCCGATGGCGAATATATTTCTTACCTGAGTCCACACAACGGGCATACCAATGTATTTGTAAGAAAAATTTCTGACAGCACAGCAATTCCTGTTACCAATGATACGGTTCGTAATATTTACCAGTATCAATGGAAGGGCAACCGCATCATTTACCTGCAGGATGTGGGTGGCGATGAAAACTTTCAATTGTTTTCTGTTTCCATAGATGGAAAAGATCTAAAAGCGTTAACACCTTTTCCTAAAGTAAGGACTGAGATACAGGATGGCTGGGAATTTATACCAGGGAAAGAAAAAGAGATAATGATTGTTTTAAATAAACGTGATGCAAGATATTTTGATCCATACAGCATCAATATTGAAACGGGAGAACTAAAAGTTTTGTATCAAAATGATAAGAACTACGACAGCTGGTTTACAGATCATACCGGTATCATCAGGATTGCCGGAAAAACTGATGGTGTAAATAAAACTTTTTACCAGCGTGCCACTGAAGCAGCGCCCTTTGATTCATTTCTTACCACAACTTATAAAGATCAATTCAATATACAGTTTTTCACTTTTGATAATAAAAATATTTATGTGAGCAGCAATATCGGAAGAGATAAAACTTCGATTGTGGAGTATGACCTGGCAGCCAGGAAGGAAGTAAAGGAAATTTACAGCAACCCGGAGTATGATGTGGACGGGCTGGGTTATTCAGAAAAGCGGAAAGTGTTAACGATGGCTTTTTACACTTCGTGGAAAAGGGAAAATCATTATTTAGACAAGGAAACAGAAGCAGAGTATAAAAAAATGCAGGATAAATTCAAAGGCTATGAGATCGGTATTTATGGAAATAATACTGCTGAAGATAAATTTGTGGTTTGGACCGGCAATGATAAAGTAGCTGCCCAATATTATTTCTACGATAAAAAAACAGGGGATACCAAATTTTTGGCCGATGCTTTCCCATGGCTGAAGGAAGAAAATATGGCAACCATGAAACCTGTTGAATATAAATCAAGGGACGGATTGACCATTCATGGGTATCTCACTTTACCAAAAGGAGTAGAGGCAAAAAATCTTCCTGTGGTTATTAATCCGCATGGAGGGCCATGGGCAAGAGACGACTGGGGTTTTAATAACGAAGCACAGTTATTTGCGAACCGTGGTTATGCTGTTTTGCAAATGAATTTCCGTGGCTCTACCGGTTATGGAAAAGAGTTTTGGCTGAAGAGCCAGAAGCAGTGGGGTAAAACCATGCAGGATGATATTACCGATGGTGTGCAGTGGCTGATCAAAGAAGGAATTGCTGATCCAAAGCGTGTTGCTATTTATGGAGGCAGTTATGGTGGCTATGCAACACTGGCAGGTGTTACATTTACGCCTGACTTATATGCCTGCGCTGTTGATTATGTGGGCGTGGCAAACATGTTCACTTTTATGAAAACCATACCACCATATTGGGAACCTTACAAAGCCATGTTTTATGAAATGGTTGGCGACCCTGTAAAAGACAGTGCATTGCTGGCTGAAGTTTCACCGGCGCTGCATGCTGGAAAAATAAAGACTCCTTTGTTTGTGGCACAGGGAGCCAATGATCCACGGGTTAATAAAGCAGAAAGTGATCAGATGGTGGAAGCGTTAAGGAAAAGGGGAGTTGCTGTTGACTATATGGTAAAAAATGATGAAGGGCATGGATTTGCCAATGAAAATAACCGGATAGATTTTTATAAGGCAATGGATAAATTTTTTGATAAATATCTTTCTGGTAAACCTATCGAAGCCAAAAAACAATAAATCAGTTTGATATAATAATGCATCCGCTAAACGCCGGATGCATTGTTATTTTATGCATTTTGTTAACTATCAATAAGGGCATTTTCAACCGGCAGTTCTTCCAGATTTTTCAAACAATCTTTTCGTACAAAAAAAAGATTGTAACAACCTTTATTGGCTGCTACTAATTGGTAACCTTTTTCTTCTGCCAATTTTGTCATAGATAACGGGGAAGCCCCTTTTGGTAAATCGCTTTCATAAAGTTCAAATTCATTGTTATACTCCGGAATAAAATCAGCATTGCCTTTTTCTATCTGTACTTCTGTAACAACAACTCTTGGGTTTATGACCGTAATTTTATCCCAGATAAAATAATCGTTCCCATCCAGGTCGATGCTGAGTAAATCAATTTCTTTTTGCGACAGGATACCGGTTAAAATCTCATTGATATTAGTTACAGTTACAATGGCGTGTGTAAAGGAAAACCGCTTACTCCATTTGCCGAAGTATCTGCTATAGATATGTTTTCCTCTTTTTAAAATGTCCTTATTGCCGTCAATAAAAAAGCCATTCCAGTTATGATGAAAGGCAAGATTGGCGCAATTGCTGTTGATACAATCGTTGCTGCCTATGTCAACAAAGGTTTTATGGGTAGTGGATATTTTTGTAAAAATATTCAATAAGATGCCATCCTCATCCCCGGTAGTAAATACATTTAATTTTTCGGGTGAAAACAATGCCGACTCATCCAGGTATGAAAGAAAATTTTTGTTCTGAGTTGCAGCAGGGTCATAAATTTTCCGGTAAAACACCAGTCTCCAAAGGTATTTCTTAAGAAGATGGTTTAATAAATTCATGACATTTTATGCAATGCTTATGAGGTAGTAATTCTTTTTGCCTTTTTGTATTAACAGGTATTTACCATGCAGTAAAAAGGAATTGTCTATTGCCAATTGCACATTGTCTGTTTTCTTTCTGTTTATACTTACCCCGCCGCCCTGCAGCATTTTCTTAGCTTCTCCTTTGCTGGGGAAAATGTTTGTTTCGGTAAGAAAACTAACAATATCAACACCTGTTGAAATTTTAGCAGAAGGGTACTCCACTTTCACAATACCTTCCATATTGTTCAGGTCTTCTTCACTTAAATCTTCTGCCGATGCTTTTTGACTGGCAAATAATTTTTCAGTTGTTTCTATGGCCTTGTTATACTCGTCTTCGCCATGTACAAAAAGGGTTACTTCTTTAGCCAATGCTTTTTGTAATATCCTTTGCGAAGCATCTTTTTTCTGTTCAGCAATTAAATCAGTAATGATTTTTTTATCTAAAAAGGTGAAGATCTTAATCCATTCCTCAGCATCTGAATCATTGGCATTTAACCAAAACTGGTAAAATTGAAATGGTGAAGTTCGTTTTGCATCTAACCATATATTGCCTTCTTCTGTTTTACCAAATTTGGTTCCGTCTGCTTTGGTTAATAATTTACAGGTCAGGCCAAAAACATCAGCCCGGAGTTTTTTTCTTATTAATTCGGCACCGGCAGTAATATTTCCCCATTGATCCGATCCTCCCATCTGAAGTTTACAGTTATGATGTTGAAAGAGCCATAAAAAATCATAAGCCTGCATCAGAATATAATTGAACTCTGTAAATGAAATGTCCTGTTCCTGCGCCAGCCGGTCTTTTACAAACCCTTTGTTTAGTAAATAACTTACGGTTAAATACTTTCCAGCGTCACGTAAAAATTCAATAGTAGTAATTCCTTTAAACCAATCTGCATTATTTACCATCAGTGCAGCATTATCACCGGTATTGAAATTGAGGAACCTTGATAATTGTTTTTGAATACCTGCTGCATTATAATTTACTTCCTCTTCCGTTAATAATTTTCGTTCTTCTTTTTTGCCCGATGGGTCGCCTATCAAACCTGTGGCTCCACCCACAAGTACGATTGGTTTATGTCCTGCCATTTGAAAATGTTTTAGCAGAATGATCTGTACCAGGCTCCCTGCATGTAATGAATCGGCAGTAGGATCAAAGCCTATATAAGCCGTGGTCATTTCCTTATCCAATTGTTCTTTGGTGCCGGGCATAATATCACGGATCATACCCCTCCATTGTAATTCTTCTAGTAAAGGCTGCATATTTTTGTTGAAATTAAAGAGTCAGGTCTGATTATCAAAATACTTTTGCAATTTGGCAAAAATGCTCATAAAAACTGATAAAATAGCATCTTGAGGTATGTAAAAGATACCGGGCTATGCTAAATGATGATTTTGGTACCTGTGGACTGTTTCAAAACCGGACTTTCTTTTTTCCTGTATTTTTTCAAGCATCTTTTTCATCAGATAAAGCCTCTTTCAATTCAGGGATAAACAATATTTTAACCCCGATCCTGATTTTGTGAAAAAGGGAGAGTGAAATTTGTACAAATTAAGCTTAATTTTATATTGATATATATACAATTTATCAAGTATAATTACGTTTATTTAAAATCTATCTTATTAAAATCTAATACTAACCTGATGACATTATGAGAATTTATCTTGGCATATGTTTACAAGTGTTGTTGCTTACACCCATCTTTTGTTTTTCACAATTCCGGAAATATTCAAATGAATTTTTAAATATTGGTGCCGGCGCAAGGGGCCTTGCCATGGGTGGGGCACAAATTGCCTCGGCAAAAGATGCAACAGCAGGTTATTGGAACCCCGCCGGTTTAACGGGTATAAAAGATCATCCTAACGCCGGCCTAATGCATGCGGAATATTTTGCCGGCATTGCTAAATATGATTATTTGTCGGTAGGTATACCCATACAGGATAACAAACGGGCAATTGGTATATCTATTCTCCGGTTTGCTGTTGATGATATACCCAATACTTTGTTCCTGGTAGAACCGGACGGTAACTTCAATTACGATCGTATCCAGACTTTTTCTTCAGCCGATTATGCAGTCCTTCTTTCCTTTGCCCAGAATATAAAACAAACGGAAAAGCAGAATATCAGTTTTGGCCTGAATGCCAAAGTGATTTACCGCAAAGTTGGCAAATTTGCTTCTGCCTGGGGCTTTGGCCTGGATGCCGGTTTACAGATGCACGGTGAAAAATGGCATGGGGGTATTGTTGCCCGTGATATAACAACAACATTCAATGCCTGGTCTTTTAAATTTACCGACCAGGAAAAAGAAGTTTTATACCTAACGAATAATGAAATACCTGTGCGGTCAACTGAATTAACCGCCCCGCGTATTATCATAGGCGGTGGGTATGATTTTAAATTGGGTAAATCTGTAACGCTGATGGCAGAGGCAAATGTAGATGTAACTTTTGACGGTAAACGAAATACGGTGGTCAGCGGCAATACCCTGAGTCTTGATCCTCATATAGGACTGGAAGCTACCATAAAAGATGTGTTTTTTGTCAGGGCAGGTATCACCAACTTTCAAAAAGCTTTAAAAGATGCGGATACTACTAATCAGAAAAAAGTATGGATCTACCAGCCCAGCGCAGGAGCGGGGTTTAAAATAAAAAATGTAATGATTGATTATGCATTTACAAATCTGGCTAACCAGTCGAGTCCATTATATACCCATATCATTTCTTTGCGTTTAAATTTTACAGGGAAAAAAGAAACGGAATAAATAATAATTAAGATCAGTATGAAAAAAATTATATTAACACCAATTATTGTTTTACTGGTGTTCACCGGTTTTTCGCAATTAAATAACAGCTGGATTGATTTCAGCAAAACATATTATAAGTTTAAAATAGCAAAAGACAGTATGTGCCGAATATATCAGCCTGTTTTAATGGCTGTAGGTTTAGGAAGTACCCCTGCAGAGAATTTTCAGTTATGGCGCAATGGGAAAGAAGTACGTTTATATACATCGGTACCAACCGGTACTTTAAGTGCCACCGATTATCTGGAGTTTTGGGGCGAAATGAATGATGGTAAGCCGGATAAAAGCCTGTATCGTAACCCTGACTACCAGCTTTGCGATAAATACAGTTTGGAAACAGATACCGCCAGTTATTTTTTAACGGTCAATCCGGCAGGTAGCAACCTCCGGTATTTAGCCAGCCCGAATAATACAGCCGGTAATATTTTACCTCCCGAACCTTATTTTATGCGCAGGATTGAAACGCATTATAAAAGCCAGGTTAACAGAGGATATGCAGCGGTTATTGGAGAATATGTGTATTCTTCATCTTATGATATTGGCGAGGGCTGGACAAGCCCCGATGTGTTTCCCTGTTGCGCCGCATCAAAGGATCTGCAGAATATGAACAGGTATGCGGCAGGCCCTCCAAACAGCGTAATGTTTACCGTACATGCTGCCGGTAATGCATTACTTCCGCGAGAACTGGTGGCAAAATTTTACAATACTTTTGTTACGCAAAAAGCAATGCCCTACTTCAATTATCTTAAAGATACGGTCAGAAATTTGCCCTTGTCGCTTTTAGCAAGCCCTTCCAATTTGCCGGTTGCCATAAATGGTAATTCAACCAACCCCAATGACCGTATTGTGGTAAGTTGCTTTACGGTAACTTATCCTGCCACTTTTAATTTTAACAATGAGAAGAATTTTTATTTTGAATTAAAGGATAATGTAGCTGGTAATTTCCTGGTCATTACCAATTTTAACAGTAATGGACTTGCACCCATACTGTACGATTATAATACTTCAAAAAGATACCTGGGCGATATCACTACACCCGGCCAGGTAAGATTTGCCTTACCGGCATCATCAGATACTTTAAGGAAATTTAACCTGGTAAGCCAGGATATTTCCAATATCAACCTGGTTACTTCACTTACCCCTAAATTATTCACTAATTATGCATCGGTAAGCAACCAGGGAGATTATATAATCATAAGCAACCCGGTGTTATATAATAACGGAAGCGGTGTAAATAATGTAGAGTTATACCGCCAATACAGAAGTTCAATTACAGGTGGAGGATTTAATGCAAAGGTCTATAATGTAGATGAATTAAATGACCAGTTTGGTTTTGGTATAAAGAAACATCCATCGGCTATTCGTGATTTTATCCGCTATGCCAGCCAGCAATTCAGCATTGCTCCAAAATACGTGTTCATTATTGGGCGTGGATTAAGTTATATGGATTATACTTCAAACCAGAATAATCCGCTTGCTGACCAGCTGGATCTGGTTCAAACTTTTGGATGGCCGGCCTCAGATATTTTATTATCCTGTACGCCGGGTTCAAATGTTCCATTGATACCGATCGGGCGTCTTGGAGCCATTAATGGAACAGAGGTAGGCATTTACCTGGATAAAATGAAACAGTATGAGCAGGTTCAGCAATCACCCAGCCAGTCCATTGCCGATAAAGGATGGATGAAGAATATCCTGCATACGGTTGGTGGGACAGATAGTACAGAAACGGCAGATTTTATAGCTTATGTGAATGCTTATAAAGCCGTTGCAGAGGACACTTTATTTGGCGCCCATGTTGAAACGTTTGCAAAAACATCCGTTTCTACCATTGAGCAACAACAAAGCCAGCGAATAGCTGAACTCTTCAAAGATGGCCTTAGCTATGTTAAATATTTTGGGCATTCATCTGCCAATGAACTCGCCATTAATCTGAATTATCCTGAGAATTATCAAAACGACGGAAAATACCCGTTCATGCATGTGAGTGGCTGCACGGTAGGAAATTTTTTCACTTTTAATACGGCCCGTATTACCAATGGATATGCCGGTATGTCTCTTTCAGAAAAATATGTATTACTTGATCGTAAAGGCAGTATTGGCTTTTTGGGGAGTACACATTTTGGTATTGCTCCTTTCTTAAATTTCTATAATACCAGTGTATATAATGATTTCTGCAGAACCATGTATGGTAACTCAATTGGTAATCAGATCAAAAATACGCTGCAAAACCTTGGAAGTAATCCCGGGCTGGACTTTTATACAAGGATTCACCTGGAAGAAGTAAACCTTCATGGTGATCCTGCCTTAAAAATAAATGCATTTGCCAGACCCGATTATGTGATAGAAGATCAACTGGTGAAATTTACACCTACCATTATTTCTGTAGCCGATCAGAATTTTAAAGTAGATATTAAAATGATGAATATCGGCAGGGCCATCAAAGACTCTATCCGGGTAAGTGTTAAACAAAAATTACCGAATGATACAATAAGGGTATTATATAACCAGCTTATTCCGGCCATAATGTATCTTGATTCCCTGAGCCTTACGGTACCCATTAATCCTTTAACCGATAAGGGGCTTAATAAATTAATTGTTACTTTAGATGTAGATAACAGGGTTAATGAATTATCTGAAATGAATAATACCCTGACCAAAGATTTTTACATTTTTGAAGATGAATTACGGCCCATCTCACCATATAATTACTCCATAGTAAATCAACAGAACATAACCTTTTATGCAAGTACAGCAAACCCGCTAAGTGGCCTGCGGCAGTATGTAATGGAGATAGACACTACAGAATTATTCAATTCTTCATTTAAAAAAGTATATAATGTAAACGGTACAGGCGGGGTGATACAATTCAGCCCTTCCAACATCAGCTTTACCGACAGCACGGTTTATTACTGGAGAACGTCCACCATTCCAACTGCTGGTAATAATTATATCTGGAATAATTTTTCTTTTATTTATCTTCCAAACAGTACGCCCGGGTTTAACCAGTCACATTATTACCAATTCCAGAAAAATACATACAATAATATCAAGCTCGATATGGACAGGGCATTCCGGTTTACAACCAGGCCTGTTGAATATATTGTGCGTACCGGTATTTACCCTTTTTCCGGGTCAACACAAGGACCGGACTGGTCAATACGAAATGATGGTATTTTAGTAATGGAAGGATTTTATGCACCTCTTTCAGCTAATTCTGAGGGCTTAAGATTTTATGTTATTGATACAACCACACAAAAAATATGGATAAACCAGGATAATGGAGTATCGGGCCAGTACGGCAGTGTAAGGCCTGTTCCCATTAATTCTACCGTTAAACCCGGATGGTTTCAATTTAAAGTAACCACCGTTGCAGAACGAAAGACGGTTATGGATTTCCTGAACCTTATAGTACCTGCAGGACATTATGTAGTGTTAACAAACAGCCCTGCAGCACCCTTTAGTTATTTCCCGGCAGACTGGAGAGCTGATACGGCTGTACATGGATCAGGCATTTCATTGTACCATACATTGAAAGCGGCCGGTTTCAGTTATATTGATTCAGTAAACACATTCAAACCATTTGTTTTTGTTTATAGAAAGGGCACAGGCGTTGCGGTTAATCAAACCATTGGTTTAACACAAGCCGATAAACTGAATGTTAGCTTTAATACCATTGGCAATAACCTTACCGGTACTATAACGTCCGATAAATTTGGCCCGGCATTACAATGGAACAGTTTGCACTGGAGGGGAAATACCCTTGAAACACCGGTCACTGACTCTTTTGCTGTTGAGGTATATGGTGTAGATATTAATGGGGTTTCAAATCTATTAGCAACCGTTAGGCCGGCCGTTGATACTTCATTAAGCTGGATCAATGCCCAAACCTATCCATATATAAGATTAAAAATGCAGAATTCCGATTCCGTGAGTGCCACACCACACCAGTTAAGGTACTGGAGGGTTAATGGTTCCTTTATTCCGGAAGGTGCCGTTGCGCCAAACATACTTTTCACTATGAAGGATACGGCCGACCAGGGGGAATGGGTTGATTTTAAACTGGCCTTTAAAAATATCAGTCAAACTGCATTTGCCGACAGTATGAAAATTAATTTTACCATTACCGACCGGCTTAATAATCCACATCCCGTAACGCTTCCAAAAGCAAAAGTGCTGGTTTCGGGTGATACGTTAGTTGTAAATTATAAGATCGATACTAAAAATTATCCTGGTGCCAATACCGTTTTTGTTGATGTAAATCCGGGTAACGCACAACCGGAGCAATATCATTTTAATAATATATTGTTTAAAGACCTGTTTGTAAAAGCGGATGATTATAATCCATTGCTGGATGTAACATTTGATGGCGTACACATCCTTAATAAGGATATTGTTTCGGCCAAACCGCATATACTGATAAATTTAAAAGACGAAAGCCGTTTTCTTGCTTTAAGCGATACTGCTTATATAAAAGTACAGGTGCGTTTCCCGGATGGATCTTTACACAATTATTATTTTGGCGATACCATGCGTTTTACGCCTGCTAATTTATCAACCGGAAACAATACAGCAACCATCGACTTCCTGCCTTACTTCCCCGAAGAAGGAGAATATGAACTGATCGTTTCAGGCAGGGATGTTGTAGGAAATACGGCAGGTGCAATTGATTATCATGTAACATTTACAGTTATCACAAAAGCCATGATCTCTAACCTGCTTAATTATCCAAATCCATTTACCACTTCTACAGCCTTTGTGTTTACCATTACCGGCAGCGAAGTGCCGCAAAATATGCGGATACAGATTTTAACCATAACCGGTAAAGTGGTGAGGGAAATTACCATGGATGAACTGGGCCCGATACATGTTGGAAGAAACATGACTGAATTTAAATGGGATGGTACCGATGCCTATGGAGCTAAACTGGCCAATGGTGTTTATTTATACAGGGTACTCACCAATTTAAATGGCAAGG
>JANOGE010000179.1:0-2834 GCA_031414035.1 Chitinophagaceae bacterium
CAAGCGGTGTAATACTGGCTTTTTTACTGGGGTATTATGGTTTGCATAAAATAAAAAAAGTTGATAATGTTATTTCACTCAACCGGTTTCATGGGTAGGTATATGAACAAAACACAATCGGGTTTTTGTTTTTAGTTTCAGCCATGGGGATGCTGGGTTTTCCGTTAACAGCAGCCTTTATAGGTATTGATGTACTGTTTACCTATGTACACAGTAACCAGGTTGTTTTAATTATACTTATGGCACTTTGTTTTGTTTTTATTGAGTTGACAGCCTTTCGTATTTTACTGCGTATATTTTTTGGGCCGCATAAAAAATTAAATCATCCGGTGGCATTCCGGTCATCATAGAAATTATTTGTTACAAAGCATTCTTTGGTAAATTTTCTTCCCCTTCAATATAGTGTTCGTGTGTTACCACGGGTTTTGCATTTTTGTTCATACGTACCTGAAAAATACTCACCAGCATTGAAAATGCCATGGAGAAATAAATATACCCCTTAGGTATTTCAACTCCAAAGCCCTCGCTGATCAATGCAAAACCAATTAATAATAAAAAGGAAAGGGCCAGCATTTTAAATGCCGGATGTTTGTTAACAAAAACGCTTATGGGTTCTGCTGCAACCAGCATTATTAAAACAGTAACAATAATTGCCACATACATGATCCAGACTTCCTTAACCATTCCGATGGCAGTAATAATAGAATCAATAGAAAAAACAAGATCCATTATCAAAATCTGAGTGATAACCTGGGTGAAAGTAACGGCTTTAATTTTTTTACTTTGGTTTCCCTGCTCACCTTCCATTTTATGATAAATTTCAGTTGCACTTTTGTACAATAAAAATAACCCGCCCAGTATCAAAATCAAATCTTTAACTGATATACCCTTGTTAAATATCCGGAACAAATCAGTATCTAATTTCATGATCAACGATATTATGGCTAATAAAGCCAACCGAAGCACCATTGCCAGAATTAAGCCATAGAGCCTTGCTTTTTTTTGTTGATTGACCGGTAATTTGCTCGCTAAAATAGAGATAAAGATCACATTGTCTATTCCGAGAATAACTTCCAACACTATCAGGGTTACGAGTGAAATAAGAATTTGATAATCCATCGTATGGTTTTTTAATCTTTTGTTTCTTCTTTAATCAGGTTTGCTCCGATTACTTTTTTCCTAATCTTATCATGAAGATTAATAGCCATGTGCACTATTGGGGTAGCGCAGATGTAAAAATCAGTTTGCGGAAATTCTTCCTTTAAACTTACTTCAATTTCATTAAACAGCAAACTTTTTGTTACAAACTGAATAACGTAAACCTCTGTTTGTTCTTTTGTGTTTGATGATGTTAAATGAAAAGAATCAAAAGAACTGCCAAAAACATTAAGCGTAAATTTATTATTTAGAATACTGGTTGCCACAACGCTCCCCAATTCCTTACCGGCTACCAAAAGTTTTACAATAATCATTTCAAACAATTTTTGTTACTGATTCGGGTTGAAATCCGGGGTAAGATTACCGCTTCACGTTACCAAACAATTTCATAGGCTACCCTTAAAACAGCCATATTTAAATTTTGTGGGGTGCCCAGCCAAAATTCCTGCCTGAGAGAGATATCAATTTTGCCCTGACCCATTTTTATTTTATCCCCTATTCCTATACTTACTACGGGCCGGGATGTATTGATGTAATTATTTAAAAAAACAATTCCTGCGTCGCCAGCGGCATAAAAATTACTAATATAGTAACGTAAACCCACCTTCACAGGAATTGCCATTAAGGACTTATATTCATCCTCCCTTAATAATAATGGTTCTAAATATTTTTTTCCGTTAAAAAAGGATACACCACTGTTAATGGTGACACTGACATGTTTATCAAAAGTATATTCTGCTTTAATGTTACCGCCATAACCGGCGTTATGTGTTTTCCTCAAAGCCGTTTCGGGGAAAGAAACTTCGGGGCCAAAGTTTATAGAAAAACTTTTTATTTTATTTGCTTGCCCAATTACCTGTTGGCAGATGCAAAGAAAGGTTCCTGCCAGAACAATTTTACTTATCGCATATTTCATGATTTCTGTTTTAAGTTTAATTACTTTCACAATTTAATATTTACTGGTTTTTACTTAAGTCAAAGTTGAAATAACTGTTTAAAATTATTCCGTTATTGTATTGAAAAACATTGCGGTTATTTACTTCTCTACCCAATTGAACAATCTGCTGAAAAAAACCACCCTCTACCCTGAACTTTTTATTAAAGCGGTAACCTAAGAGGATGCCTAACCGGTTTTGGTCAAATATATTTTCATTTACATTTTTTCCAAAGCCTATAAATATCTCATCATAGATGGCGGCATAGGGTGTTTTATCTTCTATCTTCTTTTTGCCAATTGCCATTTGCATGCGGTACATATACCTGAGCCGGTTTAAAAATAAAAAATCATCGGGTTTACTTAATGCAGCATTGGTGTAGCGGCCTATCCATCTTTGCTCAAGCATAAAGCGGTGGCTCATTTCCACCCTATTTATGTTATCTGTAATGGTAACCATTTGAAAAGCCCTGTGTTCCGGAAATCTTTTTCCGGCCGCCTGTAACGGAATATCTCCGTATGGGAAAGTTTCAACCCAGGCGTAGCCTAACCGCAGACTAAGCTTATTGGTTACCTGGTAATTAACTCCGGTTCTGAACAAACTTTGCTGCCAATCGGTTACCACATTTTCCCTTCGCCATTGGTACTCCAGGTGAGCGCTCCATTTTTTTGAAAATTTAAGTGTGGTAAAATTATTAAACCAGCCGATGCTGTTTTTATCTGTTATCCTTGTATTTTGAGC
>JANOGE010000180.1:0-10561 GCA_031414035.1 Chitinophagaceae bacterium
ATTGTTTTTTCAGGTTTTCAACAATAGCAGTAACCGCCTTGTCTATACCACGCTTCAGATCCATCGGGTTTGCACCGGCTGCCACATTTTTTAAACCTTCGCTGATAATTGCCTGGGCGAGTACAGTAGCGGTGGTTGTACCATCTCCAGCAATATCTGCCGTTTTAGAAGCTACTTCTTTCACCATTTGTGCACCCATATTCTCGATCGGGTCTTCCAGTTCAATTTCTTTGGCCACGGTAACACCATCTTTGGTAACCATTGGAGCGCCGAACTTGCGTTCGATAACTACGTTACGGCCTTTGGGGCCGAGGGTAACTTTTACAGCGGCTGACATGGTGTCCACACCTTTTTTCATTTTATTTCTTGCTTCGATATCGAAGAAAATCATTTTAGACATAATAGATCAATTTTAGATTTTAGATTTACGATTTTAGATTTTGGTGCTTGAAGATGGATGCTGGATACCTGATTCTTGATACTTGATGCCACTTTAAATTATCAGGCTCTTATCCAGTATCCAAAATCCAGTATCGGTTTTATATTATCCAACCTTCATCAAAATATCCGAAGAACGCATCATCAAAAGGTCTTCGCCTTCCAATGTTATCTCGGTACCGGCATATTTGCCATATAATACAATGTCACCCACTTTTTGCTTAACGGGAATAATACTTCCGGTTTGCTCGGCATATTTTCCGGGCCCAACTGCAACTATAGTCCCTTTTTGTGGTTTCTCTTTAGCCGTATCCGGAATAATAATACCACCGGAGGTCTTTGTTTCTGCAGCGGCAGGTTTTATAAGTACTCTGTCATCATACAACTCGTAATGAGCAATTTTTTTAGCCATAATGTATATTTTGATTTTGTTTAAAAAATAAAATCGCCGTTTTTTTACGGGTGGCAAAGGTACAGCCATTTTTGTACCAAACGAATTTATTAGCCCTTATGTCAGTATTCTCTTTACTGTTGTCAGTTAAGGACGAATTAAAACAGACAATTTTTCATTTTTAAAACCCATTCACAAAAAAAAGACCGCCTTTTCAGACGGTCTTTCAAATAATAAACGGCTTTCTAATCCTTTATAACCTGCCTGATAAATTTTCTGCCGTTTATCTCAGCCTGCAATTGATATACTCCCCTGCTGAGTTTACCTGCTGGAAGTATAAATTGCATTTGCTGTTCACCCGGGTTGAATTTTTGTTTTGCCCTAAGCCGGCCTGCCATGTCGGTCAATCTTAATTCACCTCCGGTTTCGGGGGCTTTTACAAACCGAACCAGAATATTTTCTTTAAAAGGATTACCCAATACCAGTATATCCTGATGCATACCCGGTGGTCTAATAAGTACAATATTGCTCAGTTTATATTTATTGTCCATGTCAACAGACCGTAAACGGTAATAATTTTTTTCAGTAAGAGGTTCCCTGTCTGTAAAACCATATTGCCTTGCCGAATTGCTGTAACCTGCCGCCGGTACCGTTGCAATTTTTTTGTAGTTGGTTCCATCAAACGATTTTTCCAGTTCAAAATGTTTGCTGTTAACCTCAACTGAAGTATTCCATTGTAATAAAACATTTTTATCCAACAGGGTTCCTTTAAATTCGGTAAGTGTAACCGGTACAAGGGGTAAACTCAAAAAAGTGGACCACATTCCATATCCATGTGTTCCAACCAGCAGTTTGTTATCTGACTTTCGTAAGGAAAGGCTGGTAACAACTGCATTACCAATATCAGTTGCCGCTTCCTGTGTCCAGGCCACTGCTCCGGGTAATCCCAAAGAATTATAGAGCCCGGCTGAAGTTCCCACAAAATATTCAACCCCGCCAGCCGTGACAGCTATTGCACTGCTTCGGTAAGATAGAAGTGTTAATGCACCTTCAACTGCTGTCCATGTTGGCACTGCCGAGTTTGCAGTGCCTGTCCAAAATACACTCGTAACTCCATAATTAGAAAAAGTTACCAAAACGGTATCATCATTTCGGGGGTTAACAGCTAAGCTGCTGACATAAGCCCCTACCGGAAAAGCTGCCCCTGTAATATCAACGGGTGCAGTTGCAGCTGCAACACCAGTCGGGTCATTCAGGCGAAACACTTTGCCATTGGATGTACCCATAAATAAACTTGCAGTTACAGCACTATAAGTACCTCTTGTCATTGCTAAAGCAGTAATATCATTTGCACCTCCAACTGATGCCGCAATGCCGGTCATTGAAGTCCATGTACCGGGTCCGGGACCTAAAGTTGAAGCCGTGGTTGTTCTATACAATGCGTTATCATTAGCATAGTATAATCTTTCCGTATTATCCTGGTCAAGTTTGAAAAGGGTAACAAACAAACCGGTGCCAGATTCACCTGCCGGAGTAATTAGATACCCGGAACCTGATGGAAATGTAGATTCTCTGCTGATAATTTCGCCATTTTGAAAGCCAACATATTCCCATTGTGCAGCGGCAATAATATCAGACAAACCTACTGATACCCCGTCACCGGTCAATACAGATTCAAAACTTGAACCGGTACCTCCAATATTCCTGGTGGAACCATTATCCTGGGCACCACCGATAACTTTACTGTTGCCGATCCGGGGATCAATATCTACATAATAATATTGATAAGTACGGTAGCCGGTATTAATTGGAGCCCAAACCACAGGAGTAGCCAGGTTTGCAGTTGTACGCTGGATTCCCCCATCATTTCCACAAAGCATAGTAGTGGAACTGATCGGAGAAAAAACAATGGAATGGATATCGGGGTGAGACCCAAGATATGCTGAATATGTTCCAGGGGCGGAATATCCCCCAATTCGGGTAGTAGCAACCGCTGTTGAAAATCCACTGGTAGAACGGTAAATATTGGTACCACCTAAAAATACAATAAGTGGATCATCTGGTTTTACAGCCATAACAAGGTCATAACCACCCTGTACAGCAAATGGGGAATTACCGGTATGACAGGGCAGTTCAGCAGGAAGATTTGCACTCCTTTCTGTCCATGTTGAAGTACCATCATCCCACTCAAAAAGTTCAGCTTCAATAGTACAGGCAGGTACTGAAATTGAATAAAGTGCATATACCTTGCTTTCCAGACTGGGTGCATAAGCCAAAACTACACGGCCATAAAAACCTGCGGCATTCCATCCTGCAGGACTAGGTCCTGCCCCACCACCTGCTATTTTTGTCCAGCTACCCAAAGCTCCGGTTAATGAGGTCCATACACCGGGCATATCTGTAGGCAAAGTATTACAGCCACCTTCAAAGGCAGCATAAAACCTTCCCGTAGATGTAACAATAATATCTGTCATCATTCCAGAACTCCACCCGGCTGAGCCAGATGTTAAAATTACGCTCCAGATCGTTCCTCCATCTGTTGACCTGTAAATGGCATCCATTGCAGCTGCATAAACATTTCCATTTATTGGATTCACCACAACTTTTGTTACTAAATCAGCCCGGTGGTTAAAGCCTTCCAATGTAGTAGAATT
This sequence comes from Chitinophagaceae bacterium, assembly GCA_031414035.1. Classification (GTDB taxonomy): domain Bacteria; phylum Bacteroidota; class Bacteroidia; order Chitinophagales; family Chitinophagaceae; genus Ferruginibacter. The sequence continues at coordinate 3,484 of JANOGE010000180.1, forward strand.
TAACCCGGGCAAATGTGTCCAGGTTTCTCCATTATCAGTAGATTTATAAACGCCATTACCAAGATAAAATGCAGCCCCTCCGGCCCCTCCGCCACTGGCAGAATTACCGCTTGCTTCACCAACTCCATAATACCAGGTATCTCTAAATCCTAACCTGGTATCCTGAGCTATGCTGGTACAACTGAAATGTGCTCCTGCGGGACTTTTGCGAACCCAGGTTGCACCATTATCAATGGATTTATAAACGCCGCCGCTTACACCTCCGGCAAGTATGATCTGGTTAGAAGCACCATCAAACCTAATATCATAAGCGATCGTTCTGGTTCGGCCACCCAGGTTATTAGGGCCCTGAAAAGTATAGGGTGTTCCTGCTGCTTCAATTTTATTTTTCTGCTGGTTTGCCAGGATGGCTTTCGCCTGTGCAAGCTCTCCTTCAAAACTTCCTTCCGGAATTCGCCCGGTTGCAGGATTTTTAATCATGTTGAACTCATATTCCATTGCCCCGCTAAAATCAGTATTTGATTTACCATGCTTTGGTATCTTTATTTTACTGCCGGAAATATCCTGCGTGTTGTTTATACAGGATGACAATAACACTATTGCAGATAAAAAAAGGATTGAGAACAGTAGATCAGGTTTGTAAAATTTAATTTTCATAAAATGGCTATTAAAAGTGAACAAACAGGTTAATCTTACAAATTATAAAAGAAAGAAGCCAACCCCAAATTATTCTTACTAAAGATTAGCACATTTTGTACTCTTTAAATTTCACTTATCTTCGCCCCCTTAAACAGCTCTTAACGATATGATCAGCAGAAGAAATATCCGGGTAAAAGTGATGCAGACCTTATACAGCATCGACAGTATGAACGGAGAAGTGAAGCCCGGTGAAGCAATTACCATTCTTACCAAAAAAATTGAGCAGAGCAGGCATCTGTTTACTTACCTGGTTTATTTTGTTACTGAAGTAGCCAGGTACTCCGAAACCGATGCCCGGCAAAAGGCATCCAAACACCTTCCTACTGCTCAGGACCTCAACATCAACACTAAAATTGCAGGCAATGAATTATTATGGAAGATCGTTGAAGAGGCGTCTTTTAAAGCGGCTGTCGCAGCATTTAAACCGGCGAACATTATTGATAAAGAATTACTGAAAAAGATCTACCTGCAGCTGGCGGCTGCTCCGGAATATTTGGAATATACATCACTGCAAAGCCGGGATAAAAGATCGGAGAAAGAAATGCTGGAATTTATTTTTGGCAGCCTGATGTTACCCAATGAAGATTTTATAAACCATGTAGAAGAAAATTTTATTCATTGGGATGATGATGCAGAGATGATGAACCAGCTGGTGCTTAATTTTTTACAAAAGCCAGCGCATGCCAATTTCAATGAAATACTGAGTAAAGATAAATGGGAATTTGCCAAAGGGCTTTTAGAAACCGTTCTGGATAAGAAAGAACTTTGCATGGAGCTGATAAAACCAAAATTAAAAAACTGGGATGCCGACCGGATAGCAACGCTGGACCTTATCATACTGCAAATGGGAGTTTGTGAATTTTTATTTTTTGAAACCATCCCTACCAAGGTTACCATCAACGAATATATTGACCTGGCCAAAGAATACAGTACGGTACAAAGCGGGCAATTTGTAAACGGCCTGTTGGATAATATCCATAAAGAATTAACCGCCGAAAATAAAATAAGCAAGAAGAGTTTTAAAAACAGTACAATATAAATAACTTTACAAAAAATTAATTAGTGTTTAAATATATTCTGATATTGTTGTTAGCGGTCCTATTTATTTCCTGCGACACCCGCCGGAAAGATAAAATTGCTGACGACAGTTTTACTAAAACCCAACAGGCATTAAAAGATTCCACTACGGTACTGGTAATAGATTCAGCGTATGATTTTGGTAAGGTCATGGACGGCGAAAAAGTTGAATACAATTACCGGTTTAAAAATACAGGCAATAAGCCGTTGATCATTATCAATGCTGTTGCCAGTTGCGGCTGTACTGTTCCGCAAAAGCCGGAGAAGCCAATACTGCCCGGGGAAACAGGGTTTATTAAAGTGGTGTTTGACAGTAAAGGCAGGTTAGGTTCTACACATAAATCAATTACGATTACGTCAAATGCCAATCCTGAGTTTCCTCCATTAATGCTAACCGGTGAAGTCAATAAAAAACTATAACAGAACTATATTTACCCGTTTAATACCGGATGAATTTTTTAACAAATAAAAAAACAACATGCAACTATTAAGTATTTTTTTAATGATGGATCCACAGGGAAAAGGTGGAAGCAGCGGAACTTTAATTATGATGGGATTGATGATCCTGGTTTTCTGGCTTTTTATGATCAGGCCACAGGCAAAAAAAGCCAAAAAGCAAAAAGAGTTTATCAATAACCTGCAGAAAGGCGATAAGATCGTAACGATCGCCGGTATCCATGGTACGGTAAATAAAGTAAATGACGATGCAACCCTGATGCTGGAAACCAGCCCGGGCAGTTACATTAAAATTGAACGCAGCGCCATCAGTATGGAGTGGACGGCCAATATTAATAAGCCGGTTGCTGAGGTAAAGAAATAATTTCCAAAGAACTGAATTCTAAATCCGGAATTGAAGTTTAACTTCGGTTCCGGATATTTTTTTTAAAGATTAAATTACAACAGGCTGCAACTCTTTTAGTTTAAGGAATGTCAGCCTGAGCCTGTCGAAGGCGGATTGAATTAAAAACACACCAGCTTCGACAGGCTCAGCCTGACAACTTTTCTAACCTTAAGTAATAAAAATGCAGGTTTGAAAAATGACTATGTTGAAAATAGGTATCACAGGCGGAATAGGCAGCGGCAAAAGCACTGTAGCCAAAGTATTTGAAGTACTGGGCATTCCTGTATATTATGCCGATGATGCAGCCAAAAGACTGATGAATGAAGATGAGGGGTTGAAAGAAAAAATTAAACATTTATTTGGTGACAATGTTTATACAGAGGGTAAACTAGACAGAAAATATCTTGCAGAAATTGTCTTTAATGATCCGGAAAAATTAGAATTACTTAATGCGCTTGTTCATCCTGCTACTATCCTTGATGCAGAAAGATGGATGCAAAATCAATCAACACCTTTCTGCATAAAAGAGGCCGCCCTCATTTTTGAAAGCGGTGCACATGAACATTTGGATTATGTAATTGGTGTAACCGCCCCTGCCCCACTCCGCATAAAACGTACCATGAACCGTGATGGCATTACCCTTGAAGAAGTGATTGCCCGTATGGATAAACAAATGGACGAAGCCATTAAAATGAAACTCTGCGATTTTGTAATTAAAAATGATGAACAGGAAATGTTGTTGCCGCAAATACTTGCACTGCATAAAAAACTGTTCACCCTTACAAAGTAAAATTAACGATTTTTAAAAACAAGAAAATTAATTTAAAAATGACTTCGAAGCCTTAGGTTGCTGGCCCCTCTCCTTTGGAGTTCCTGAGCAAAGCGAAAGGAACGGGCAAAGCCCTGTTGGGGTGAGGTCAAAATAAAGGATATGGAAAAAGTAAATATTGCTGAAAAATTCAATCTTTTTTCGGACTACTGCAATCCACGTATTATTGGAGAACTGAACGGGCAACATGTGAAAGCAGTAAAACTAAAAGGCGAATTTGTATGGCACAGCCATGAGCATGAGGATGAATTATTCCTGGTGGTAAAGGGTAAATTCAATATGGAGTTAAGGGATAAAACTGTTGAAATTAATGAAGGCGAATTTTTTATTGTGCCAAAAACGGTTGAACACAGGCCTGTGGCTGCAGAAGAAGTGCATATACTTTTATTTGAACCGGCATCTACAATAAATACGGGTGATGTGAAGAATGATTTGACAAGAACGGTATTGGAAAAACTACAGTTTTCTTTTGGATTCAAGGAATAATAAATTTCTTCAACTATAGTAAATATTTCGTTATCTCGACATGACAATAATCAGTGAATACCACATTTAATACTTCGTAACTTTAAAGCATGAAAATCTTTTCTGCAACCCAAATAAAAAAATGGGATGCATACACCATCGCCAACGAACCCATTGCATCCATCGACCTGATGGAAAGGGCGGCCACAGCCTGCTGTAAATGGCTTATAGGGAAAAATTTCGGACTGTTTCATTTCCGCATCTTTTGTGGTAAGGGCAATAATGGCGGAGATGGACTGGCCATAGCAAGATTGCTAATTGATCATGCATGTACTGCAACTGTTTATATTCTTGAATTTGGCAAGGCAGGCACAGTTGATTTTCAAACCAATCTGGAAATGCTGCATCCGTTAACCACCGATATCCACTTTATTCAATCTCCTGAATTTTTTCCAGTAATAAATGAAACCGATATTATCATTGATGCCCTATTTGGCACAGGCCTTGATAAACCGCTGGAGGGAATAAGCAAAACCCTGGTTGAGCATATCAACCAGTCAAACTGCACCATAGTATCCATTGATCTGCCTTCGGGTTTGTTTGCAGACAAAAGTTCCAAAGGCAATGTTGTTGTAAAAGCGAACTTAACCCTGTCGTTTCAGAATCAAAAGCTGGCTTTTCTATTACCTGAGAATGAAGATCAATGCGGTGAAGTACACCTGCTGCATATAGGCCTGCATAAAGATTTTGAAGAAAAGGAGACTGCGGTCTTTGAATTTGCCGACAAGGAATTGATCAGCCCCATTTACAAACCAAGGAAAAAATTCGGCCACAAAGGAACTTACGGCCATGCGGCACTGTTGTGCGGTTCGTATGGCATGATGGGGGCTGCTGTTTTAAGCGCCGGCAGCTGTTTAAGAAGCGGTGTAGGTAAGTTAACATCCTTCATTCCAAAATGTGGTTATGTTATTTTACAAACTTCAGTGCCGGAAGCCATGTGTATTATTGCCGGGGAAGAATATCTTTTGACCGCTTTTGAAATTGAAAAATATTCTGCCGTTGGTATGGGTCCCGGTATGGGTATTCATTCTTCGCACAAAAAATTAATGAAAGAGGTTTTTCAGAACGTGAATAAGCCAATAGTGATCGATGCCGATGCATTGAACATTATAGCCACAAATAAAGAATTATTAAATGCCCTTCCGTCACTTTCTATTCTTACACCACACCCCAAAGAGTTTGAAAAATTATTTGGCCATTCCGCCAATGATTTTGAAAGATTAGAATTGGCACTGAAAAAATCTAAAGAACTGAATGTGTATATCATTTTGAAAGGCCATTTCAGTTTCATAAGCTCCCCGGAAGGCAGGGGTTATTTCAACAGCACCGGTAATGCCGGCATGGCCACTGCAGGCAGCGGGGATGTATTGACAGGAATGCTCACCGGTTTAATGGCACAGGGTTATTCTTCATTAGATGCTGCTTTACTGGGTGTTTATCTTCATGGCCTGGCAGGGGATATGGCAGCATCAGTATATTCTGAAGAAGCTATGATGGCTGGGGATATAGTGAATTTTTTGGGTGAAGGTTTTCAATCATTGATCTGGCACTAAAAAAATCCCGGGAGAAAAAGCAACCGGGATCATTATAAAAATAAGGTCATTTAATTTACCAATTCTTTACGTTGTGTGGTATATAAAATAATAAAAACGGCAGATACCAGCGTCGTAAATATCATGGTCATTCCTCCAAACAAACTGCCAAAACCTATAAAAATGGCAAATGAAAAAATGGGTATCAATTCACCGGTCACATACAACAGGTAACCCTGCTTTTTCAGGTTACGCATCTGTATGGCTCCATAAAAACATAATGCTATACCTGCCAATGCCACTAGCATGATCATCAATCGGTTGTCATATTGTTTTTTTACAACATCTATGGATTGACTCATAAAGGATTGTACTGCTTTATTTTCAGCACCACTTAAACCTTCGGTAGCAGAAGTCATTCCTGTCATAAGCTTATAGGTAGTACTGATGGTAAAATAATTATACAAAGCCCCGATTGCTCCCAGGGCACAACCAATATAAGTTAGGATGGTCAGCACATTAAGCATTTGAGGGAGCTTGTTCATGTCTTTTTGCTCCAGGTTCAGTAAATCTTTAGCCTTGTCAATATTTTGATCAGTATCTGTCATGATTTTTACGTTTAGAGATACAAATTAGTAAAATGTTTCTTCTATTCAAGAGTTGGGGAGCTTAATTATCAAAATAAACTCCCGTTGCGCTGCTTACATGCCAATTATCCCGCTTAATATGACTGTTTTTGCCCCATTTACCCTATTTTTGCCCTCCAAAATTCAGAACAACTATTACTTATGGACAAATTGATCTATGTTATTCCGGCAATGGGCATCGTTGGCCTGCTTTACACTTTTATAAAGTTTGCATGGGTATCCAAACAGGATGCAGGCAACGAACGAATGAAAGAGATCAGCACCTACATTGCTGAAGGGGCAATGGCTTTCTTAAAAGCCGAGTATAAAATTCTTGCCTATTTTGTTATCATCGGTGCCTTATTACTCGGTGTTATGGGGTACAGCAATCCAAACAGCCATTGGGCCATTGCTATTGCATTTATAGTTGGTGCCTTCTTTAGTGCATTGGCAGGTTTTATAGGTATGAAAGTGGCTACCAGGGCTAATGTACGTACAGCACAGGCTGCCCGTACCAGTTTATCCAAAGCCCTGAATGTTTCTTTTACCGGTGGCAGTGTCATGGGATTAGGTGTAGCCGGATTAGCGGTATTAGGCCTGGGTGGTTTGTTTATTATTTTAAAAATGATCTTTGCTCCTCATGCTGCGGTTGATAGTATTGAGATGGAGCGTACCATAGAAATATTAACGGGCTTTAGTTTAGGCGCTGAGTCTATCGCTTTATTTGCCCGTGTTGGTGGCGGTATTTATACCAAGGCTGCCGATGTTGGTGCCGACCTGGTGGGTAAGGTTGAAGCCGGTATCCCGGAGGATGATCCACGTAACCCGGCGACCATTGCCGATAATGTAGGTGATAATGTGGGTGATGTGGCGGGTATGGGTGCCGATCTGTTCGGTTCTTATGTAGCTACCGTTTTAGCAACCATGGTTTTGGGAAGAGAGACCAATG